>CALKJE010000283.1 GCA_937995675.1 uncultured Saprospiraceae bacterium | reverse complement strand
CAGAAAATAAAGTCCGTGGATTGTTCCGGTACATAGTTTAGTTTGGTCATGGTCCCTTGTAAAAAACCTTTTCCTTGTACCCCTCCAGAACCGATGGTGTTTTTGGATTGAATCACGTTGTATAATGCACCACGTGGATCGGCTTTGGATGGTTGTAGCCAAACGTTGAGTCGATCCTGCTGATGTCGAGGTAGTTTATTAAAAGTAAAATTTGATGCGACCGTAAAAAAACCAGCGACCACCAAAAGAAAATACATCGGTTTAATGATATCTCGACGACGTCCTTGGTATTGCAAATAGGTCATTCCTAATAAAGCAAGTCCCGTAATAACCATTACAGGTATTTCAAGGCCTTGTATCATTCCACTAATACTTAAAATCGTATAAGCTAGAAATCCCAATAACCAATAGAGCTTGTTTTTTTTCTGAAAACTGACCATTGCCAATATGGCCAATAAGGCTAAACCCAGTAGAATGTAAATTGGATTAAACACAAGTCCTAGAATGGATACCGTAGCTACAGAGATTCCTAAAATGTAGAGATTGGCATTAAAACCTTCTCGAAATAATACAATTAAAAAGGAAGTAAATACCAATGCCGATCCTGCATCTGGTTGCATCAAAATCAAAATGATCGGTAAAAGAAACAAACCTATAGCGGTTACTTGTGATTTTAAATCACTGACACGAGTGCTATAAGTACTCAGATAAGCAGACATGGCT
Source organism: uncultured Saprospiraceae bacterium (assembly GCA_937995675.1). Taxonomy (GTDB): domain Bacteria; phylum Bacteroidota; class Bacteroidia; order Chitinophagales; family Saprospiraceae; genus JALZUU01. The sequence continues at coordinate 12,551 of CALKJE010000283.1, read as the reverse complement.
AGACAAGCCCCAACTTTAGCAAATTCAGATGGTTGGAGGGTAAAGCCTGCAATCGCAAACCAAGAGGTAGCATTGTTGATTTCTTTACCAAGAATTAATACCAAGACCAGCATTATGATAGTAATAGCATAAATCAGATAGGCAAAAGTCCGCCAAAAATTCCAGTCAATGAATAAAAGCAGCAACAACATAACCAGAGAAATACCAATAAACATGGTTTGTTTCCCAACGATATTATCTAAACTAAAAACCATTTCTGTAAAACCCTGACCTTCTTCGTAGCTAACCGCATAAATCATCAACCAGCCAATAGTTATCAAACTCAGAAACAATGAAAGGGTGATCCAATCAAGATTCTTTAATCCCGAAGCTACATTTCTATTACTCATAGTGGATAAAAATTAATATCCCAATAACAGGCGGGCGGCAATTTGATTATCCTTAGTTGGGTAAGCACTAGGGAATTTTTTCTTTAAACGGTATAAAAGTTCTGTGGCTTCTAATTTAGAGGCAAAAGCACCTGCTCTCAGTTTATAGTAAGGCTTGTCATGCTTCCAATCCACTAGCATACCGGGATAATCTCGTTGAAATTCCGCTTTTACTTTTTCTAGCATTTGACGATCTGTAGTAGCCAAAATCTGGATTCTCCAACCCGAAACATACTCGTTGAGCTGATTCTGCTGTCCAAGATGGTACATCATTCTGGTAACAATGGTTGCCTCTTTTACATAGACATTTTGCTGTGCCACCATCTGACTGCTTCCAGCCAAGAAGAGGACTAAAAACAACATTAAACTACTATACTTTTTCATACGGATAATTTTTTCACAAAATAACAAAAAAAGGGCAAGTAATGGCCGAAAAATGAGTATCGTGTTTTGGTAAACAACAATGGTCAATGACGATTTCTCATCATTGACCATTAATCTAATCTTTATATTAAATTAAATTTAACCTATCCCTTTCCGTGGCAATGTTTGTATTTCTTACCACTTCCACAAGGACAAGCTTCGTTACGACCTACCTTTTTCTCCGTTCGCTTGAAGGTTTCAGGCTTTCGTCTACTAACATTTTCACCTGCCGCTCTTGCTGCTGCACTTGAACCACGCTCTTGGCTTGATCCTCCTTGCTGACGACTTGTTTGTACCTTACTTAGGTCCGTTTTCTGTTCTTTTGCTTCTGTAACATTTTGTGCAGCAGGAATAACGACTCTACCATTAGCTAAAGCAGAAGTTACTTGCTCATTAATTGATTGGATCAATTGCTCAAACAAGTTAAAAGCTTCCATTTTATAAATTACTAATGGATCCTTTTGCTCAAAAGAAGCAGCTTGAACCGATTCTTTTAATTCATCCATTGAACGTAAATGTTCTTTCCATTCTTCATCGATTACCGATAAGGCAATTGCTTTTTCAATATCTCTAGAAATAGATTTACCATCCGTAGCAATCGCATCTGCAATATCTGCAGAAACATTCATTCCTTTCGTTAATCCTGTTGCAAAAGGAATAGACACTCGCTTGTATTGGTTCGCCTGATTTTCATGCACATTTCTGATGAATGGCATTATGTACTCTGCAATTTTTCTATTCTTCTCATTATAGAAATTTAGAAACTGTGTTTCAAAACGATCAATCAAGTTGTCTTCATTTCCGTTATCAAACTCATCTTTCGTAATTTCTGGATCAATACCCGCATATTTCAAAGAAGCTTCTCTGAAAGTTTCGTAAGAACCATTTTGGCGATGTCCAATCACAAGACTTTCGGTCAAAGAAGTAAACATTGTATTAATGTCTACGGCTAAACGATCACCAGACAACGCATTATTTCGCTTGGTGTAAATCGCTTCTCTTTGAATATTCATTACATCATCATATTCCAATAGACGCTTACGAATTCCGAAGTTATTTTCCTCCACTTTCGTTTGCGCTCGTTCAATCGATTTGGTCACCATCGAGTGTTGGATAACTTCTCCATCTTGATGTCCCATTTTGTCCATCAATTTTGCAATTTTTTCCGACTGGAACAATCGCATCAGATTATCTTCCAACGAGACATAGAATTGTGAGCTACCAGGATCTCCTTGTCTTCCAGAACGTCCTCTCAACTGACGATCTACTCGTCGAGAATCGTGGCGTTCCGTACCAATGATTCCTAAACCTCCTGCTTTTTTAACTTCGTCAGAAAGCTTGATATCTGTACCACGACCTGCCATATTCGTTGCAATCGTTACTTTACCCGGGTTACCTGCTTCTGCTACGATGTCTGCCTCTCGCTGATGTTGCTTGGCGTTCAAGACATTATGATCAAGGCCTCGTAGTTGTAGCATACGGCTGAGTTTTTCAGAGATATCGACAGAAGTGGTACCAACCAATACTGGTCGCCCCGCGTCGGTCATCTTAACGATTTCATCAATAACTGCGTTGTATTTTTCACGGCCTGTTTTGAAAACTAAATCTTCTCGGTCATCTCTAACGATTGGACGGTTGGTTGGAATTACTACTACATCTAGTTTGTAGATTTCCCAAAGTTCACCTGCTTCTGTTTCTGCCGTACCCGTCATACCCGCTAGCTTGTGGTACATACGGAAATAATTTTGGAGCGTAACCGTTGCATAAGTTTGCGTGATTTCTCCAATTTTTACGTTTTCTTTTGCTTCTAAGGCTTGGTGTAGTCCATCAGAATATCGACGGCCTTCCATCATACGACCCGTTTGCTCATCAACAATTTTTACTTGGCCGTCCATCACTACGTACTCTTCATCTTTTTCAAACAAACTATACGCTTTCAACAACTGACTAATACTATGTAATCTTTTTGACTTAGCAGAAAAATCACTAATCAATAACGTCCTTGCCTCATTTTTTTCTTCTTCCCCCATTTCTTCATCACTGTCAATCATCATCAGCTCAGTCGCCATATCAGGCATGATAAAAAAGTCTGGATCTTCTCCGCCACGTGCAAGTGCCTCTGAACCTTTTTCTGTTAGCTCAACACTTCTTGTCTTTTCTTCAATCGTGTACAATAACGGCTCATCTACTAAATGCATGTTTTTGGATTGCTCCTGCATGTAATGATTTTCCGTTTTTTGAAGTAATACTTTATTTCCTTCTTGACTTAAGAATTTAATTAAAGGTCGATATTTTGGCATCGCTCGATGTGCTCTAAGTAAAGACATTCCAGCTTCTCCTTCTTGCACTCCTAAGATATTATCTTTGATCAAAGATTTAGCTTCTGCCAAATACTTTGTAGCCAGTTGTTTTTGAGCATTGATTAACCGTTCTACTCTTGGCTTTAAGGCTTCATATTCTTGTTCTTCCGTTCCTTTTGGAACTGGACCAGAAATAATTAACGGTGTTCGTGCATCATCAATCAAAACAGAATCTACCTCATCAATCATAGAGAAGTGGTGTTTTCCTTGCACCCGTTCTGTAGAAGATTGAACCATATTATCTCTTAGATAATCAAAACCAAATTCGTTATTTGTTCCATAGGTAATATCTGCCTTATAAGCAGCTACTCGCTGTGGAGAATGTGGACGATACTTATCAATACAATCTACGGTCAAGAATAAAAATTCGAAGATAGGTCCGATCCATTCGCTATCTCGTAAGGCAAGATAATTGTTGACGGTAATCACGTGAACACCTTGGCCACTCAATCCATTCAGGTAAGCAGGTAACGTAGCTACTAGCGTTTTACCCTCACCCGTTGCCATCTCTGCTACTTTTCCATCATGTAGTACCATTCCACCAATGAGCTGTACATCATAGTGAACCATGTTCCAGACGATTTCTCCTCCAGCAGCCATCCAACGGTTTTTCCAAGTCGCTTTATCTCCATCTATAAGGATATAGTTTCGGGAGGCAGCCATTTCGCGATCATGATCCGTAACGGATACAATAATCTCTTCATTTTCACTAAATCGACGAGCTGTTTCTTTTACGACTGCAAAAGCTTCGGGTAATATTTCTTTTAGAATTACTTCTAGGTGTTTATCACGCTCTTCCTTAAACTTATCAATCTCTTTAAAGAGTGCTTCTTTAGCGTGGATATCTTCGGTATTTCGTGCTTCCGCTTCCGCATTTGAGATATCCTCATCGATTCCTTTGAGGTGTTCGGCGATACGTTCCCGAAAAACCAAAGTTTTACTACGGAGTTCGTCGTGACTAAGGCTTTGGTAAGATTCGAACAGTTCGTTAATTTCCTCGACAATAGGCGTGTAGTTTGCCACGTCTTTCTCGTACTTGGTTCCGAATATTTTACCAACCAGTTTTGTGATGGATTTAAACATAATTTTTTCTTCTAAAATGTGAAGGTGCAAAGATAAGCAATTGTATGGCGTCTATAGGTCATATTTCATACCATTACGATAATTACTATTTTTATGCGCCATTTTGGCAATTTATTCTTAATTCTACTGCCAGATTAGTTCATTTGTTAGATATTACTGGCATTTTTACAAAGAAGTTGTTTAAAAAAATAACCATGCGATTATTGTTTTTCTCTTTGATAATACTATTTATAATAGGTCTCCAATGGGGTTGTGGTTCAAATAAGGTCCAAGATATTGGCAACTATTATTACCCATTAAACGCTCTAGAGCGAGGTGTAGTTTATGAATATCAATCTACTACTACTGATACACTTCCTGAAGAATACTGGTATTTCAGAAGTTTATACACAGATTCTATGGATTATCTTACGGCTAATTTTTATGATCATAATTTTATTGTAAGACAGTTTACCACCGAAGAAATCATTGTTAACGGCTCTGTCATCAAAGATTATTTTTTATATGGAGTGGATTCTCTAGGTTTTCAAACTCAAATTCCAGCAGAAATAAAAAGTGCTACGGCGTTTCCTTTTGAAGTAAGAGATTCAGGTGGAATTTTTCTGACACATCTTAAATGGACGTTACAAGAAGAACCTGAAATTAGTACGACCGTCATAAAAAATAGACGGTACGCAGGAAAAACAACTTATAAATTTAATGGTAAAGAATATGACTGCGTCGTCTTCGAACTAAAAGAACTGGTTGATGATTTTAACAATGGACACTGGGAAAAGCAATACGAAGGAAAAGAGTTCTACGCCAAAGGTCTAGGATTAATCTACTACGAAAAAAAGGTAGATGAAAACTTTATTCTAAGCTACGAACTCGTAGATACCTTCTCTATGACGGAGTTAGAAAAGCGATTTAGAGGAACAATGGGGTTTCGATAAAGTACTAAGCCATTTCTTGAACAGGATTTTTTTTCTTTTTCTTTACCGAAGCGACAAATTTGTTTACTTCTGAATTAACACGCCAGCGGAAGAATAAATCTCCTGCTATTAAAATGATCCAACCTGAGCCAAAAACAACATTTCTAACTAATTCTATTAAATCGATATAGGCCGTAAAAAATGGTCTTACTAAGCAAAGTTCCAAGGCAATAATACCTGCCGTCAGTAAAAATAAAAATACACTGATTGCACGAGTGGACTTTAGATAGCTCGGCTTTTCTTGTCGGCTACATTTTTTAAGAAATCGAACGGTCAATTCATTTCCATTATCCATTTTGATCAATTCTTGTAGAATATGTTTTGCTTTACCATATTCCATCAAGTTGAAATGAGCAGCAGCTTTTTTGAATAAAATATTAAAGAATACATCTTCTCCGTGATAATACTTAATGTTTTGTTCGATGGTTATTTCAATCGCCTGATCCGCAACAGTAAGGAAACTATGATAGGTACCAATTTCGAACAACGCTTCGGCATAAGTCAGTAATAATTCAAAGTATTCGTTGAATTCTAGATGTACGATTTCATCTGTACGAGATTCAAAAAATCGTACGATATTACGGAATTCGTTTTGTTCAATACCTTTAAACTCTTGGTATACGCTGGAATGGTAAAATGAATCTTCTGTCTGTCGCATTTCAGATAAATTTGTAAAATTCGTTAAGTAAACTCGTTCAAAACAAAGGTGATTTAATACTTGCTTAATTTAGCTGCCCATCCGCTTCGCGGTTCCCTCACTTAATTCATTTTATGAATTACCCTGCGGGATCATTCGGTCACCTTCAATCTGTAAAGTTGTGGTTTTGAAGGGGTAGCGTCTAAGTCAAAGGGGGCTATTCCAATCATTAACAAGAATAAACCGTCTTTGATTTTATTTGGGACGTATATTAACTCTGTAATGGTTGCATTTTTACGAACTAATGACGGATACTGCCAGAAAGCTTTATGCGCCAATAATTTTCCATCGTCTTCTTCCCGATCTACAGAGGGTAGATCAATCAATAAATGTTGTACACCTTGTTCTACTAAAAAGCGAACCGCTTTGTGGTGTATGTAGGGTGGATTCTTACCGGAATAATTTTTCTGCTTTTTAGCAAGCTCATTCGGTAAAGTTCTGATAATCAATGCTTCCGTTGTGATCAGTTTTTTCAGCGCTTTTACCTGACGATAAGTTATTACCTGATCTCCATTTTTGGCTGTTTCAGGGGGAATACTAATCACTCTAGCAAGATAATGAAATTTCTTCAAAGATGCATTAATCGAATATTTTTTAGTCGCAATATGTCCGACACATTCCGTGTGGGTACCATTTCCATGAGGATTAAAGGTAACATTCTTAAAATTGACCAATCCTCCCTTCTTCGTATCGCCAATAAAATCTCCTGCAACAACTGGTTTAATCTCTACCGGTGGCGCATAAAAGCAGTTTACACCACGACTACCTGGTAAAAAAGGAATAGAGATATCAAGGGGTTTAGAAAGGTCGGCTAGAAAGGCCTGATTTTCGTGGTGAAGGGTAATGTTCATTGCTTGGTATTTTTAAATAATGAAGTTGTTGAAGTAATGGTCAAACAATAACTCATCGATTTTTGGCTGGGCCTTTTGGGCCAATATTTCGTTAAAAAGCCTTTTGCTCTCGCTCTTTGTGCTAGTAGCACAAGCTCGCGCAGGATGCTAAGGCATCGCCTACGTTTTTTGCCTCCCCGAAACAAGTTCGGGACAAGCTATCTTGACCCAAAATTCCCTTGCCAAAATACGAGACTTATTAATTCGTCCATTACTAAAAATACCAAATTTGCCTAGAATTTACAGCTTTGAGGAAGCTTTAATTCCGATTATCAACTCCCCAAGCTAATTTTCCTCTGATGGTCTTTAAAAAACTTTGATCTTGGAGTTGAATAAGATTGATCGTAAAATCACATTTACGAACAGCCAATTGGTGATCGGAAGTAACCGTCTCAAAGCGAGAATCCATTGTGCATAGAAAGTTGTCTGTTCGACCTTCTACTTCAAAGGAAATAACGGAAGTATCTGGAAGTACGATTGGTCGAACATTTAGATTATGAGGGGCTACGGGTGTGATAATAAAATTACCAGAACCAGGGAAAATAATTGGGCCTCCACAACTCAACGAATATCCGGTCGATCCGGTCGGAGTGGAGATAATGATTCCATCCGCCCAGTATGAATTAAGATAGGCGCCATTGACATAAGCGTGGATTGTAATCATCGAAGAAGTATCTCGCTTCAAAAGGGTACAATCGTTTAACGCAAAAGGTATATCGCCGTGCAGCGGCAAATTAGATTCGAGATACAACAACTGACGCTCATCAATTTTGTACATTCCTCTTTGCAATAATTTGATGGCTGCTCTGATCTGCGTTTTTTCAATATCAGCCAAAAAGCCTAATCTACCCAGATTGATACCTAGGATCGGGACTTTACTGTCTCGTACCTCGGTAATGGCGTTCAAGATCGTTCCGTCTCCACCAAGGGTGATCATGTAATCAAACTTCCGCATCCGAAAATCTATATATCCTTCAAATCTTCCGAGATCTTGCTTAAGTGTTAATTTTTCTCTGACTTTAGATAAGAATGGCTCGTTCACATAAGCGTTGATACCTTCTTCATAGAGTATATCAAAGAATTCCTGTACCGCAGGAATATCTTTATCTTTTAATTGCTTACTGAAAACGGCTATTTGCATTAGAAGTTAAATTGGTAGTGTAAAAATAGGGCATTTTCTCCTAAATGATTTAAACTATATTGGAACTGAATAATTTTATCATTATAAAACACAAAATCTAACCCAGGTCCTCCTCCCCACAGCCAACGATTTCCGAGGGAGTTAAACTCCGTAAACTGGGTATCATTGGCAATTCCAATATCATTATTAAGACTCAAATAAATTTGAAAAGGCATTATCCGAAATTGTGGGATAAGCATTAATTTTCCCCAATTGATTTCTCGATTAAAAACTTGAAAACGCAAACTAGATTTTAAATAAAAATAATCTAATCCATCAATCACATAAAATTCATATCCTCTCAAAAAATCTTCTTCGTATCCCATCGCCCAATAATTATTGTAAGGCTGTGTTCCTCGTAAAAGTGCAACTCGTGTTTTAGCAATCGCTTCAAGACTAATCTTTTTAGTAAAAGGAATGTATTTTGCGTAGGAAGTTGTTAAATACATTCCATTTCTTTCTTTAAAAATACCAAAACCTTCTTTTTCAAAACTTAGACTGAACAGCTGACCTTTCCTTGGATAGGGTTTAAAGTCTCGGTTGTCAAAGGTATAATTATAAGAAAAATAAAAAAGTCTTTGTCGCGTATCTCCATTCAGAAAATACTTATCGTTCAACTCTCTAATCACATAATCATCGATCGTATTTTGGTGAAAATTAATCTTAGCCGTATGATATTGAAAGATGCCTTTTCGATAAGAAATTCCACCACCAATTCGAAATCGACGCAATAAAACGCGATTTTCAAAACGTTGAAAAAGGAGACGATTGTCTACGGTTTTATATCCAATATCTTTATTTTCAGCAAAAAATACTTCTCCAATAATTCCTAAATTAGGATTATTACCAACGGTAGGGAGGGAATAGCTTACTTCGTATTTTCGAGTAAATCCAAATTGAACTACGGTTTTTAATCTATCTCTTCTACCGGTTAAATTGATATGGTAAAAACGCATTCCATAGTTGACTCGGCGTAGCGAACGGTTTTGTTCTACCCACCAAATATTGAAATTTCGATCAGCTAATTCGAAGATCGGCGCTGGATAAAAAAACCAATTTTCTTGAAAATCTATCGCTACTTTTATTTGGCCAGCCTTCTCATTCCAATCTTTAATATTTACTTTTACTAGAATAAACAAACCTGTATTCAGTAATTGTAATCTATTTGTTTCTAAAACAACTGACAAGTCACTTACTGCAATGACATCTCCTTTTTTAAGATCCATTTCTCGAAAAATGGTCTGTTGTTTTGTCTTTTTATTGCCCTCTAAAATAATTTCAGAAACAGTAACAGAGTCACGCTGTGCGCTTAGATTACTAACCGTAAAAAGGAAAGAAATCAAGACAAAAAAACGTAGGAGGAACGAATGGTGTGGATTAGACATTTAGGTATGACATGAGAGAGTCGTAACGATCCCGAAGGCTATCAAAGTAAGCAGCTTCTTGAAAGGATGCTTTTACTTGTAAATCAAACCGTTCAAAAGAAGCTATAATTCGCTGAATTTCGGGACGATTAATTTTCAGCGTTACATCAATTAAGGTAGAATCTATGGTAGAAGTGATAAAACTACTAAGAATCACGGAGTTTTCAGATTCTACAATTCTAGCCAACTGTGATAGTGAGTAATCTCTCTTGCTCATTTCTAAAACGATAATACTACCAGGTTCTTTAAAGGAGCCAATGCTTGCGAAGAAGCGTAGTAAATCTTCTTGAGAAATCAACCCTAAATATTCTTTTTCATGATTAACAACTGGAATCGTTGTTAATTTATAGTCACTGACCAGACGCAATACTTCATACAAGTGATCATTGCTTTTGACATAAGGCCGATTGATAGATAATTTATAGGAACCCACTGCTTCTTCTACATCGTGATCCAAAATATCATCTTCAGAAATCAATCCGAGTAATTCGGTATTGTTAACGATTGGAAGGTGTTTGACATAGAAATCACTCATCACGCTGAGCGCGTCTTCCCCGGTATCCGAAGTTCTAAGGGGGACGATGGTCTGTGATAAAAGATTATTGGCAATCACGCTAAAAGATTTTGGGTTAAAATATTGTAAATGAGAACATACTAAGTCCTTGTCTAATAAGTACTTAACGAGAAAATAGTGTTACTGTTGGAGTTAGTAACCATATTTTATATTAAAAAGTAATCTGGTCGACACTTAGTACTGCGGAGTAACATCTTTATATATTATCAAAAGTGCACTTAAAGTTGATAATTGTAAAGAGAAATTGATATTATTTTTTGAGAGAGACTAAATTAGTTATCTAAATTAGCCTAATAACCTCTTTTTCTGCAATGAAAACTCTTCTTCTGTCAGCAAGCCTTGTTCTCTTAGCTCTGCTAATTTTTTGAGTTGCTCTAGAAGATTTTGGCTTTCTGCTACGTTGGTAGGACTATTTTCGCGAGGTTTTTTCCCTAGTCGGTATCTATTTTTTTCAAATTCTTCAAATTCATCTTGAATTCGTAGGTAAGCCAAAGCATCATGGGTTTTTATCTTACCGAAGTCTGTAAATCCAAGTGCAGTCGCCTTGTCAAGGTGTTCGAAAGCTTTGTCCTTTTGTTCTGTTAAAGAATAGGCACAGGCAAGGTTAAAGTGAACAGCGATATCTTTAGGATTGATTTGCAGTGCCTTATTGAAATCTTCAATAGATCCTTCATAATCATAATCCTTATATTTTTCGATCCCACTATTTTTAAAAGGGTTGCTTTTAGGTTTTGGAGTAGGTCGACTAGCTGGGCGCTCATAGTCACGGCGGGCTGGGCGTTGATATTCTGGCTGACGGCTACGACGGTTATAGTCGCGTTCTCGGCGGCGATTATCCCTTTGGTTCCGTCGACCATTGCCATTAGGATCCTGATTATTAGTAGCAGATTTGAAAATCACAAATGCGACAAATGCAAAAATCATCAGTGGAACGGGTAGGCCGAACGCTGAAAGAATAATAAAGAGAAAAAATATAGTACCTGGGTTAATGTCTTTCATTGCAAAAAATTGAGCGTATAGAGGTGGTCTAAACTTATAAAAAAATTCCCAATTTATTATAAATAATAAAATTTAGAAGACCTATAACAAATATACGACTATCCTAGCAATTTCTTTTTTTGAATGACAAATTCTTCTTCAGTTAGTAGACCACGTTCTCGCAAAGCGCCTAGTTGTTTGATTTGTTCTAATAAATCTGGTGGGTTAGAGAGTAAATCTTTCTTTTTTCTGGTCGATTTTTGTGGATTCATGACGCGGCTTTCTAGCGCTTCGTACTCAGGTTGTAGGCGTAGGTAGGCAAGTGCATCGTGATTGCGGATGCGGTGGTAATCTTTAAATCCTAATTCAATGGCACGATTAAGATGATAATATGCTTCTTCTTTTTGTTCTAATAATGAATTAGCGCAAGCTAGATTAAAGTGTACAGATATATCGTTGGGTTCTGTTTCTAATACCTTTAAAAAATCCTCAATGGCCTCTTCATATTCATAGGCTTTATATCGTTGAATCCCACTGGCTTTATAAGGATTCATTTTATTATAATTGGGTTTTGGCGCAGTCGGTCTTTGGTTACGACGTGGTGATGCTTTACGAAAATCATCCGCTTGGTATTGTCGATTGCGGCGATTACGCTGCCGATTGTATTCATAATTATCAGCTTCGTCTAGATCTTCTCTTCGTTGCAATTCAACATATTTTGAATTGTATTTTAAATCAAAGATTTTTCTATCCATAAAAAGAAACCCAAAGAAATCTATGATGGATAATAAAACAGAAATCCCGGTCAAGGATAGTACACAATACAAAATACCCATCTTTACCTGTCCAAGATAAAAACGATGTGCTCCAAACATCCCTAAGAAAAAGGCGAGTAATACAACTATATTTTTGTCTTTCATCATCTCTTTAACAAACATATCTACTGGGAAGTTGTTTTTTATTTAAAGATTTTACAAGTCAGAACGGTAAAATCATCTGGGTAATTCTGTCTCCCTTTGAAAATTTCAATATGACTCATTAGTTCTTTATTAAATGACTTAGCGGAAAGTGCGGTTTTATCTTTGACAAATTCCATTAATGCATCCTCATCAAAATACTCTTCCGAATCATTTTGCATATCCGTCAATCCATCCGTATAAGTCAAAATCGTGGTATCTTCTGTGATGGATACTTCCCCTAAGTCTAGAAAAGGTAATTCTGGAAAAGACCCCAAAATCGTACTACCTTCTCTCAAGGTATCCATGGTATTTTCTGAAAAAATTACGGGTGGATTATGACCAGCATTACAATAAGTTAGCTTACCTGTTTCCCGTTTATACACTCCAATAAAAAAAGTAAGATGCTTATCTCCTTTTGTGATCCGAAAAAGAGAGGTATTTAATTCTCGAACAAAATCTTCTAAAGCCGTACTTGCCATGAGTAAGCTATGAAAATTTGCCTGGAAGTTTGCCATGAGCAGCGCTGCGGCCAATCCTTTTCCGGCGATATCCGCAATACAAAAAACCAACGTTCCATCCTTGAA
>CALKJE010000282.1 GCA_937995675.1 uncultured Saprospiraceae bacterium | reverse complement strand
TATCCTCGCGAGGAACATCTGCGAATAGATGGTGATGGAAACTTTATTATGCATGGAATGTTGGTTCCTAAAAAGAGAAAAGGTAAAGGAGGTTGGTCAGATACTTGGTATCTGGTGGCGGATAAAACAGGTAAAATGGTTACCAATCAAATTGAGCCACTTGGCAAAGAATTTTTAAGCAATATGTTTAACGAAAAGCAAGCCGGAAAAGAAAATCTAACACTATCGAATTTCTATCTTAAAGATGTTTTGGTAAAGTCAGATGGTGGATTTTATTTGTTAACACAACGGCGTATTGTGAAAAGTACCGCTCCAAATATTAAAACCTCTTCTTACCAGATCGAAAATAAAGGTGCTTATGTATTTTCCTATAATGCACAAGGAGAACGGGAATGGGAAACTTTTATTCCTGTTCGTCAAACAGAGACTACTACAAACAAGAATGTTACCTTTGGCTCTTATGCTTATCGTCTTTGGGAAGATAAAGTGTATTTGATCTGGAATTATACCGATCCATATGACGAAGAGATAGCAGAACATTTTGTCCCAGTGATGAAATCTGGGAAGTCTTTATATCCTAGTTTGATTACGGCCATAGATAAAGACGGAAGCATTATTACGCGCAATGAGGGACCAGCAAACTCTACTGTTTTGCCAGATTTAAATAAAGACAATATAAAAACAATGGCAGTAGATCCTGATTTTTCATTTCCTAGCAAAAAAGGCATGATTCTCTTATCAAGAATGGGGGGAGTTAGCGGAGGTTATTATAAACTTTCAGAAATTGAATTTTAAATTTAAAACCATAATAATGAAAAAACAATCAATCCAATTATTATTGTTCGCTTTACTACTAGTAGGTTTTACTGCTTGTTCAACGCAAACTCCGGAAGAAAAACGCAAAGAAGAACTGGCTGAAAGTGCAGGGAAATTAGCAGAATCTACCCAAGATTTTATGGAACAATTGGGTTCTAATGCCGAAGGAACAGTCACGGATGCACTCAAAGGAATTGAAGAGACCGTCGGAAAAATTAAAGAAGATAAAGACCTAAAAGACCCCGTTAATTTTCGTGTTCTAAAGGAACTATTACCAGAAAAAGTAGCTGGAATGCCTCGAACAAATCATAGCGGAAAAACGACAGGAGCGATGGGTTTTAAAATTTCTATGGCAGAGGCTTCTTATAAGGAAGACGACCAGCGATTAGAAATTGATATCGTGGATGCAGGAGGAGTTGGAACTGCCTTAATGGGCAATGCCATGTGGTCTAAACTAGAAATTGATGAAGAATCCGATGATGGATTTAAACGAACGATTGAAATTAATGGTAATAAATCTTACCAAGAGTGTAGTAATAATAACAAACGTTGTCAATTAGCTATGATGGTCGCTGACCGTTTTGTGGTCTCATTGGAAGGTCGTAATGTAGATATGGATCAGTTGATGAGAATTGCTAAAGACATGAATGTAAGTAAGCTAGAAAAGCTGTAGTAGAGACAATTCATGAATTGTCTTTACTACTAATGAATTGTCGTCTCTACAGTCGATCGTGAAAATGTAATAGCGATTGATTAGTGTTTTTATTATAGATATAAAGAATAAGGGTATGTTCCTTACTCAGATGTGGATGAAAAAAAATCTTAATCGGGTAATGAATATATCCATATTCTTCAAATAATTTTATTGCCTTTTTTTTGGAAGGATGCCGAAATAATTTCAACGCTGCCGCGTCCGCAGGCAATGGCAAATCTTCATACCCTTCTTCTGACAAAAACTGTCGCAACATTCCGTAACTTTGCTCCAAGCTACTACCACCAAATACGGTACGGTAACGCAAACCATCACTAATGCCACCTAGATGATTTGTATCTTTTGGAGGGAAGCATTCACTGATCTTTTTTATTTCAATAGGTGCATCTATTGGTATCATGATTTTTTATTAAATCTGTTTTTCTAGCAGGCCGTTGAGTATACCTTGCCTTACTTTATTAATTAAAACAAATATAAACTTTTTGTTTTTAAAATGTAAATAATGCCAACTATTATTTTGAAAACTTTCTTCGGGTTCGTTTTTTTAACTGCGATGACGCAGTTTACGATTGATCTTTCTTATCAAGAAGTGGCCATTCCTATTACAGGGCAGAGCTTAGGTGCTTTGGTCATTGCTTGCTTGTTAGGAGCTAAAGTTGGAGGTCTGACGATCCTATTATATTTGCTGTTAGGAGGAATGGGATTACCGGTGTTTGCCAATGGTGGTTCGGGCTGGGAAGTCTTTACAAAAGGAAGCGGAGGATTTCTTTACGGGTTTTTGATAGCAGGATGTTTAACAGGTTGGTTGTCAGAACGTTGGGGGATCAGTAATTTTCTGAAAAACATCGCTATGATGGGGATCGGAACCGCGATAATTTTGCTATTTGGTATTGGTCATTTGACGGGTAAGTATGGCATAGGGAAAGCGTTGGAATATGGCTTTTATCCTTTCTGGCCGGGTGCCATCATAAAAGTAGTAATTGGTGCGATTCTACTTTCAATATGGCATCAATTCTTTGTAAAACAGTAGATTTAGAGACGAGCGATCACGGTTAAATTACCTTTTACTTTATCTCCTTTTTGAACTTCAATTTTAGCGTCAAGCGGTAAATACAAGTCGACTCTTGATCCGAATTTTATAAAACCCATATCGGCCCCTTGTTTTACTTCATCGCCAATTTCTAAATAGTTAACGATTCTTTTGGCAAGCGCACCTGCAACTTGTCGCATCAAAATTTCAGAATCTCCATTATCAATGACGGTAGTGGTACGTTCGTTCTCCTCCGAAGATTTCGGATGCCAAGCAACGAGGTATTTTCCAGGGTGATATTTAAAATAATTAACCGTTCCGCTGATTGGATTCCGGTTGACGTGTACATTGGTAGGACTCATAAAAATAGAAACCTGTAACCGTTTAGCATTAAAGTATTCAGTTTCGGTTGTTTCTTCAATCACCACAATTTTACCATCGGCCGGAGCATAAACGGTATTATCATCTGCTACTAGAATTTCACGACGTGGATTTCGGAAAAATTGGAGTACCAAAAAGAAGAGTACAAGAGAAACGATGCCGGCTGCAGTTAGCAAGCTAGGAACGAAGTAAAAAACACCCACATTCAATAATGCGAGCAACAGAATGCTACCCAAAATAATTTTGTAGCCTTCGTGGTGTATTTTCTGAAATAGATTCATTCTTGTTTTGTTATAATTGCTTGGAACATAGTACTCTACAGGAGCACTCGTGCTAAATTCGGCACAAAGTTAAGCAAATTTCGGGGTTCATCAGCATTTGCTGGGTGAACAATTAATCTTAAAATTAATCTATCTAAAAACAGCTTTTTGCTATATTTTGTTTTGTCCTAAAAGAATAATTATAATTTAATCAATGATAATCAACCTTTTATATATAATAAAAAAGCAGCCACAAAGGGCACGACAAAGATAAACGCATCAAAACGATCAAGAAATCCACCATGACCCGGTAAAAAGCTTCCGGAGTCTTTTACCCCTTTACTACGTTTGAGCATAGATTCTATCAAATCACCAATCGAACCAAAAATAGCCGTCAATCCAGCAATTACTAGCCAATTAAACATAGGCTGCTCTGAAAATACCATACTGAGTAAAAAGCCTGCTGCGATGGTGGTAACGGCTCCTCCGATACTACCTTCCCAAGTTTTATTTGGAGAAATTCGAGGAAAGAGCGGCGTTTTCCCAATTTTAGAACCAATCAAATAAGCACCAGAATCATTCGCCCAAGTAAGCAGAAGTATCCCAAAAACTGTATTCGGTAAATAAGAATCTCCCTCAATTCCGACTAGCAACAACATAGACATTGGAAGTCCAATGTAAAACATTCCTAAAAATAGATGTGCTAGATTTGTAAAAGGTTCTTTGGTATTGGCGAATAGTTCTCGGATAAAAACCAAAAAGACAAAAGGAATAGATAAAACGGTGGCCTTTTTTAGAAAAATAAAAGGATCCGCTGGAATTCCGAGTTTATAAATTGCGGTAATAATGACCGGCAAAACACCCATAATGGTACCCACTACCTTATAATGACGAATATTGGTAGGATTTTGAGCGACCAGCGTCATTCCAATAAATTCCCATAAGCAAAGTATGGTGATTAGAATAAAAAGTCCCACAAAAGGGTAAAGTCCTCCATATAAACCGCCCAACATCACGGCTACAAATACAATGGCAGTAAGAATTCTGGTTGTCATAATTAACGTTTTCTCAGGGTATAAGTTTTTTTGACTTTTTTAAAGCTTACGCTATTGGATTTTTATCAAAAAACAAATTTCGATTTCTTATTAAAAAATAACCGATAAATCCAGCTCCAATAACAGCAACCATCATTTCCCAATCCATTTGGGGGTCTGTGGCCGTTACCGTTTCAGAAATTGCAAAATAAGGTGCTGAAACCAGAATTGCGTTGTTAAAAAAGTGAAGAATAATTGGAATCCACAAATTATTGGACCAATAATATAGATATCCTAGCACTGCACCCAAGACCATTCGTGGAAATAGTCCCTCAAATTGGAAGTGAAATGCACTAAAAAAGAAGGCTCCCAACCAAATTGCCAAATGTGGACTATTAAAATAGTTGATTAATTTCGTTTGAACAATTCCTCTAAAAAATAATTCTTCTCCGATGGCTGGAATAGCCGCGATTACCAACAAATTAAGTATCCATTCCATTGGTGAATCGACCGATAAAAGCGCTGAAATCATTTTAGCAGTATCCACTTCAACATTTGTTGCCCATTCGGGTAGCGGCAAAAGTTGGTTTAACCAGGTACTCAAATGAACGAATGGTAAACTGATAAATAAGAATAAAAAGCTGAAAACCAATGCTTTAGGTAATGGGCCTAGCCTTAGGTTAAAATAATCAGTGGCTTCCTTCCTTTTTATAATCCACCAAAAAAAGAAACAAGGCAATATAAAAGTGAATATTTGGTGGACAACTGCGGTGACCCGAAAGAATTGACGAGCATCGCTGGTAGATCCTTGATTAAAAATCTCACTAATATTTGTCAGCGAAACGTCATTTGCGTAAGCATATGTAAAATTTAATACTGTGCCAGTCAAGCTAAGTAGAATAACAAGCAGCGTAATGGCCAGTATCTCCGTTTTATTATTGGTGTTTGTTGGCTTTTTAATCAAAGGAAATTTAAGGCTTTAAAAGAGTTTCTTTAAGGAATTGGAAGTATAGATTGTAAAAGTAGGAGAATTCTGTCTTAATAATAGATTTTGTTTTCAAATTATCTCAAGGGCGAAGCAGCAGAATGAGTTTTCAAATCGTTTTACATACCAGCAATCTAGTAAAATACAATTTTAAAACTTGAAACCCCTACTCACACACCTAAGCGTCAATGTTAATAAAATCGCGCTCCTACGAAATGCTCGTGGAGGGAATCTGCCTAACTTGATACAAGTAGCTAAAGACTGCGAAGCTTATGGTGCTCAGGGAATTACCGTACATCCACGACCTGACGAGCGTCACATTCGATATGCTGATGTTCCTCAACTCAAAGAAATCGTTACCACAGAATTCAACATTGAAGGAAATCCTAATCCTAAGTTCATGGAATTGGTTCTAGCCAATCGTCCACATCAATGCACGTTAGTGCCTGATGCTCCTGACGTATTAACTTCTGACCGAGGATGGGATACGGTACAACATGCTGATTTTCTGAGAGATATTACTGCACAACTGCATGAAAATGGAATTCGAGTTTCTATTTTTGTAAATGCTGACGAAAAAATGGTCGCTGGAGCCAAAGCGGTCAATGCGGATCGAATCGAATTGTATACTGGTGATTATGCAAATAATTATGCTGAAAACCGAGATGCTGCTGTAAAGCCACATTATATGGCTGCATTAGAAGCCAACAAGATAGATATCGGGATCAATGCAGGTCATGATCTGAATCTAGATAATTTGGAATATTACCGTCAAAATGTACCGGGATTATTAGAAGTGTCAATTGGTCAAGCCTTAGTGGCAGATGCACTTTATTATGGACTACATAATACCATACAGATGTACCGACAACGGTTGATGATAAAGGAAATGATTTAAAATTAATATTTGCCTTCTATTTTTAGAAAAAAAGAGGCCAAATACTATCTTTGCGTATTATAACTTTCTATAAGCGAAATTTTATTACTTAACTAAAAATGAATTAGTATGAAAAAATGTTCACTAATTCTAGTGATGTTCTTTTTTGTCGTAGGTTTTACGATGGCACAAAGGACCATTACTGGAGTAATTATTGACGACCTAGGCGATGCACTGATCGGAGCCAATATTGTTGTCAAAGGTACTACCATCGGAACCGTTACGGATATCGAGGGTAAGTACTCACTTAATGTACCAGCAGGGAATGACGTGTTGGTTTTTAGCTATACAGGATATAGCACTCAAGAAATTACCTTAGGAGAATCTAATGTACTTGATATGACGATGTCTGAAGGGGTAGAACTCTCACAGGTAGTTGTAACAGGTTTAGGTATCAAGAAGGAAAAGAAAGCACTTGGATATGGCGTTTCTACGGTAGGAACTGAGCAGATTGCCAATCGTGCTGAAGCGGATGTTGCGCGTATCTTGCGTGGTAAAGCTACCGGAGTTAACATTACGCAGACTTCTGGTCTTGCTGGTTCTGGTACCAACATCATTATCCGTGGATATTCTTCTATCTCTGGTAACAACCAGCCGCTATTCGTAGTTGATGGTGTACCTTTTAATACAAATACTTCTTCTGACCGTAGTGATTTTACGCAAGGTAGTTCAACTGCATCTAGTCGATTTCTAGATTTGGATCCGAACAGTATTGCTGAGATTTCTATCTTAAAAGGTCTATCTGCTACCGTACTATATGGTGAAGCTGGTAGAAACGGAGTTGTATTAGTAACCACTAAGAATGGTTCTATTTCTCCTGACTTGGATAAAAAGACAGAAGTAAGTGTGAGTCAGTCTATTGGTTTTACACAGGTAGCAAACTTACCAGATTACCAAGACTCTTTTGGTAATGGTTTCAATGCAAACTTTGGTTGGTTCTTCTCTAACTGGGGACCTGCTTTCGATGTAAGAGGTTCTAATAATATTGATGCAGAAGGTAATATTGATCATCCTTATGATCAAGAGCGTTATACTGGTGCATTTCCTAGTATAGCAGGTAAGCGTTACAAATATGAACCTCATCAAAGTGTAGAAAATTTCTTTGGTACTGGAGTAATCAAAAATACTTCTGTTTCTATTAAGAAGACATTGAGTAAGGATGCTGCTATCAGTGCTAGTTATGGTTATTTGGACGATCAAGGATTTACGCCTGATTTGACCAACACAATCGCAACGGATGATATGTTAGATAGTGAAGGAAAATTTGCTTACCAACCAAATGGTGGAAGTAGTAATTTCCTTAAGAAGCACAACTTAGGATTAGGAGCGCAAGTAAACCTTCAGAATGGACTAAAGATTAATAGTAGCTTTAACTTTATTACTTCTGACCGTCGTACACCTCCTGCTGCATCTGGTGGTGGATCAGGACCTCAGTTTGCAGGTGCTGCTTCTTTATTCTCAGATGTATTATATACGCCTCGTAGTATTGATTTATTAAACCTTCCTTTCCAGAATCCAGTTGATGGTTCTCAGATTTACTACCGTCGTGGTGCTGCGATTACCAATCCTCTTTGGACTTTGAATAATATTTGGGAAGAAGAAAACGTAGATCGTTTCTTTGGTACGATCAACCTTACTTATGATATTACAAAGAATCTAAAAGCGCAATACCGAATTGGTATTGATCAGTATACTCAGAAAAATAAGTATAAAGTAAACAAAGGTGGATCTCAGATTCCTGGTGGATTACTAGTTACTTCTGATCGTTCAAATAATATTACGGATCAGGTAGCTAACTTACTTTACAATCAGCAAATCAACGATGACTTCTCATTTGACGCCCTTTTAGGAGCTAACTTTAGAAGAGAAACCAACGATTTTGTTTTTGGTAGTTCTCAAAATCAGTTTATTTATAACTTATTTACTGCCGATAACTTTACGGATTTTGGTGCAAACTCATTTATCCTAAAAGAAAATACAATAGGAGCTTATGCTACTGCTACTGTTGGATTCCGTAACTTCCTATACTTAGGATTACAGGGACGTAATGACTGGACATCTACTCTAGAAAAAGAAAACCGTTCTGTTTTTTATCCTTCGGTTAACTTATCTTTCGTACCATCTGACGTTTTCAAATTCAATAAAAACATCATTGATTACTTGAAAATTAGAGTTGGATACGGTACTTCTGCTGGATATCCTGACCCTTATGTTACACGTGATGTACTGAACTCTAGTACAAATGCATTTGTTGACCGTAGTGGTACA
>CALKJE010000281.1 GCA_937995675.1 uncultured Saprospiraceae bacterium | reverse complement strand
TTAAATATCTGGTGAACGGAAAAGTGATCACCATCAAACCCGATGATATCAAAGCCTATGGATATTCTAAAAAAATCTCTGCTTATAAAACGGAAAATTTCCATTATGATCGACTAGAAATGGCTTATCCTGCAAAGCCCTTTGGTAGCAATACCGCCATGGTGCTACGGGAAGTGGAGGGCCCGATATCGCTCTATTCTTATTTTGTGGAAGTCCGAGCGGATCGCAAAAATCCAGTACAGCACCGTCCGCATGTACGTAACGAAAAAGGTAAATTAATTGAGTTAACGGAAGAAAATTTTAAGAAGAAAACTAGACTGCTCTTTGGGAAATACGACGCTTTACGAGCTAAAATCGGGACTAAAAAATTTCAACTAAAGAATCTACGTCGAATGGTCAGAGATTATAACTATTGGGTAGCGGAGCAGCATGACCCAACGGTCTATAAAGTTTCTCCAGAAAATTATGATGTGAACCAGTAAAATGTCCTAGGATTTCAATATTTTTCCTAACTTCGTGGGTCTGGTTTTTTGTTTTATGAAGTTCTTTAAGAATTCGAAAAGCAGTCGAGAACTAGAGAAAATTTTTCAAATCAAGCCTCTTTTTTGAGTGCGTAGCCGCGCTACGGACGAGGAAAAAGGCGAAGAATTGGATAATTTTATCAGTTCGTAGACAATTTTGGAGTTTTTAAACAACTTCTATTATAAAAGGTAGATTTTTAGAGATAACTAACAGACAATCAATAGAAGTTGTTTAATGATTCCAAAAGAAACCGAGAGCTAGAGAAAATTTTTCAAGACAAGCCTCTTTTTTGAGTGCATAGCCTTAGCTATGGACGAGAAAAAAGGCGAAGGGTTGAATGATTTTATCAGTTCGTAGGTAATTTTGGGGTTTTTAAACAACTTCAACTAATTAAGACTAACTTTTGAATGAAATTAAAAGTCCAAAAACAACTTGACGAAGTAGATGATCAACTACACAAACTCGTCAAACGCCTAAGCCGACATTCAGAGGAAGATTTAAATCGTAAACCTAGCGATACCGAATGGTCGGTGATGCAGGTGATGAAACATCTTCAATTGGCCGAATTCTATACCATGGAGTATATGAAAAAGAAGCTGAGTAATGGCAATGTGCCAAAGAAGAATTCTATCAAAGGGAAAATTATGACCAGCATGTATGGTCTGGCTTTTAACTTTCCAATGCAGATTAAAGCACCGGATTTGATCAGCGGTGAAGCTTTGCCGATTAAATCTTCCTTTTGGGATTTGACCAAACAATGGAAACAGCAAAGAGCGGAGTTGAGAACTTTCCTTATGGATCTTAGCGAGGCACAATTGAAAGGAGAAATATACAAACATCCGATCTTTGGTCGCTCTGATGCAAATGGATTACTCAAATTTTATCTATTGCACACCAAACGCCACGAAAAACAAATCAATCGCCTCTTGTCTTATTATAAATGTTAATTTTAATGTGTTTTAAAAATAAGATGATAATACAATGTATCTTTTGACTGTTCGTTTCATTATTATTAAGTAACGCGTCAGAATTTTTTAACCACCTTGGCCATTGGAATTCGAAAAGAGAAGCCTACGATGACGTTTAGACCACTCATTATTTCTTGTTTACTTTTTATTGCTGCCACACAAGTGTCGGCCCAGCGCGCGTTTCCTGTCAAGGTCAACAATCTTTGGGGGCTGATGGATTCAAATGGAGAAATTATCGTAACACCCTCGTATGATGCGATGGGTGAGTTTAAAAAGTTTGGCTATGCGGTAATGCAACGAGGAAAGAAAGTTGGTGTGATCAATGAATATGGTCGTCAAATAATTCGTCCTGGATATGAAGATTTAAAAGTATTGGATTCAACGCTTTTTGCGGTGATGGTGGAGGACGACTGGATGGTGATTGATTTAGCGGAAGCGGTGGTTTTAGAAAAAGGCTATGAGCGTGTTCAGGTTTGGTCAAAAAAATATTTAGGGTATCGCGAAAATGGCAAATGGGGGGTACGCGCGATCAATGGTGACCGGATTATTGAACCTACCTATGAAGACCTTTCGTATTTGTCAAGTGGTTATTTTCAATCCAAAACGGGAGAAAAAATCGGATTACTAACGGATAAAGGAGCGATTGTTCTTTCACCAGAATATGATCAAATCCAACCGATTGGCGATAGTTTATTTTTCTGTCGTCAAAATCATAATTGGGGCGCCGTTAATCAAGAAGGAAACTGGCTTATTCCAGTTGCCTATCAACAATACAATAAAATCTCAGATCATTTCTATCGACTAAAAAAAGATGGAAATACTTATGCCTACAGTGTTGCTACGGAAGCCATAATTACTGGAGCAGACTATGATGATTTTTATCCTTTCTCTAGAACAAGACTTCTTTGTAAAAAAGATCGCTTGCTTGGATTATTAAATGCTTCGGGTGACGAAATCTTACCACCTGCTTATAACGAGATCCAACCATTCGGTGAAGGAACCTTCCGATTCCGTCGAGGAAATGGTTGGGGCATTATTTCTGAAGCACAAGACATTATTCTGGCAGCGGATTTCTCTTGGATTGGTCGTCCGAATCCTACGACGGCCTTGGTTCGAAATGCGGGGAAACTGGGAGCCATAGATCTAACTGGAAATTTGGTCATTCCAACGGAGTATGATCGAATTGAATGGATGGGAACGCAAGCGAGGGCTTTTAAAGGAGAAAAATTAACGCTTTTTGATTTTGATGAGAATGGCAATGAGGCGGCGAGTAGTGAATTCGAAAAACATTTTACCATTACCATCGGTTCGCAACGTCCTTCGCGGATTACGATGCCGACACTTACAGAAGATCCAGATTTTGCCTTAGAAAATTTTGAATGGTTTTATTCTTCTGCAGATGATAAATGGGGACTCCGAAAATTAAGTGATGGGAGTGTACAGATTGAACCTTCCTTTCATACGATTCGAGTAGAACGTAGACATAAGATGACCATTGTTGGAATAGAACATTATAATAATTATAATTTTGAAAGAACACATTATCGGTTTGATATGGTCTATGGGATTGTAAATAATGAGGTAGGTTTATTAGTGACAGGAGTAGATTTATTAGACGTTCGTTTATCCGATTATAACGAAGGGAGTCGGGTAGCGCGTTGCGTTTTTTCTAGTGGCCGACATGGATTGATTAGTAATAATCCGATTGGGTTATTTGTAAAAAAAGACTATGCGTATATCGGTGATTTTCATGATGGAATTGCACGAATGAGTATTAAGGGACGCTTGTCCGGAAAGCTAAAAGCGGGACGAAATCATCTTGAAAACCTCAACGATTATTTGGATAGATTAATGTCCAATAATTATATGGTAGACTATACGCTTTATGATCAAGAATTTGAAACGCAAGCTGGATTGGTTTGTGAGGGCTGTGAATTTGGTTATGTAGATACGCTTGGAAATGTGGTAGTTCAGCCGCAGTTTTCGGTGGCAGAAAATTTTGTCAATGAAGTAGGAATCGTAAAGAAAGAAAAAAAATGGGGAATGGTCGATGCGAATGGAAAAATGCTGATTCCTTGTAAATTTGATCGAGTAGATTTTTTAAAAAATACAGATAATAAGATTATTAGAATCTCCAATGACTCGCAACGCTACGGTGTGATCGATACCTTGGGGAAAGTAGTGGTAGATTTAAAATATGATGAGATCGGACTGTTTAAAGAAGGTCGTTTAGCCGTTAAGCGAAATGGAAAATGGGGATTTGTAGATCCTTCTGGTCAAGAAATTATTCCTTGTCGTTATTCAAAAGTAAATAATTTTTCTAATCAACTGGCCTCCGTAAAATTCGGAAGAAAATGGGGCTTTATTGATTCACAAGGCAACGTAGTCATTGATTTTAAATATCGAAACGTCGGAAATTTTTCTGATGGTTTGGCTTGGGTGTCAACGATCAAAGGAGTGGGATATATTGATGAAAAAGGAGAATTAGTCATCCCATTGAATTTTAGCAAAGCCTATGATTTTGAGCAGAACGTTGCAAGAGTAGTGGTGAATGGAGAATGGGGATTGATCAATAAAGTTGGAAAGTATTTTCTTAAACCAAAATATTCTAAGATCACCCATTTCAATGAGCATGGTACCGCCGTTGTTCGCATGGGAACTGCCAACTTCAAATATGGTCTGATCAATCGAACGGGAAACATATTGACCAATAAAAAGTATCGAAGGATTGGTCGGTTTAACGAAGGAATGGCTCCCGTTAGATTTAAAGATGATTATGGATTTATTAATAGTCGAGGTAAAATGGTCATCGATCCAGTTTACTCTAAAGTTTCTATTTTTAATAATGGTAGAGCCATGGTCCAACGAGCCGGAAAATGTGGCTATGTCAATAAGAATGGGGAGGAAGTGATCAATTTAGAATACTCCAAATGTTTAGATTTTGCAGAAGATCGTGCAGTCGTTTATCACGGTTATCGACAAGGAGGAATCATTGATACCATGGGACAATATATCGTTGATCCGAATGTAAATAGATTATTGGATTTTAGTAATGGTCATGGATTGGTAAGAGATCAGCATTACCGATTTTATTATATCTCAGAAGGCGCTCGCCGTTCTGATGCTTATTATCAGCAAGCGGGAGAATTCCGTTATGGTGTGGCGGTGGTGCAAAAAAATGACAAATGGGGTATCATCAACCAACGAGGCATCGAAGTCATTCCACCCAAATACGATAAAATCGAAGCCTTTAAAGATGGCTACGCGGTCATCCGTATCAAACGTTTTTCCGGTCTTACCAACCTCAACGGAGAGATCATTATCCAACCGGAATACGAATATATCAGCTACGCCGGAAAAGGCCTTTTTCGCATCGAACAAGGCGATAAGGTCGGCTACTTTAGCTCGGAAGGAGAATGGGTTTGGGGATTGAGAGAGTAGGAAAGGTCATTTGATGTTTCTCTGATAAATTTAAGAAATTCTAATTCCTACTCTAATTAAAAGAACGATCAATTTCAACTTCAAAAGCAAAAAAAATATTAACAAAAGGAACTAGTGTACTCACGCTTCCCAGCATCATTCATAAAAGAATGCCATAGGTATTCCATATCTATAAAAGCAATCTCCCAGTGTCAAAACCGACCGCGTAGCGTGTCGCATAAATTCAAAAGCAGAATAAAAAAAAACAAACCACGATTCGCTATATAGCAAATCGTGGTTTATTATTTCTGAAGTACTAATTTAGTTGACTTCGAAGTGATGGCAAATAGCCAGATTTTTATTTTGAAGCTTCTGAAGCCATGATGGTATTGTACTCTGCAATCATGTCCAATTTTTTAGTATAATCTTTCATGCTAGATACTTTTTTCATAAAGTTCTTTAATTTTTTTCCATCCTCCATGGCATAATTTCCATATTCTCCGTTCTTATATTTTTCAGCAACTTTTGGACAATCTTTGATTAATTTTTCCATATTTACTATGTCCATATTTTTGATTTTTTTCATCGTCGCTTTTTCAATGAAAAAATCCGGGTTCGTACGATGATCCTTGTATACTTTAGCTTTTAAATCTCCACTAAGTCCTCCTTTCGGGGTGGGATAACCTAGATAAACGGAGATGGTTCCCTCTTGAAATCTTTGCAGTAATGAATGTCCGGGTAACATATGAAGTTGCGATCCATATTCCTCTCTAGCATTAATAGCTACTTTTACAGATTTATAATATCTGCCATTATATTCACAGGATAAAATTTCTTTCGCTTTATATGTTTTATAGTCTTTTTTTCTGATTTTTACAGCATCTCTAAGTTCCTTTGGAAAAGTTACCAGCCCTGACTGATAGCGCCATGGTTCATTTGTGTTAATACGCATGAGTGCCTCTACGGTTTCTCCATTTTTTAAATTAATTTTTACATCTACTACCGACGTTTGTGCGGTAAGTATGATAATTGATGATAAAAAAAATAAAATTGTTAAAATAAATCTTGTCATTTTAGATTGATTGGTAGTTAATAAATTATTCTGGAGAGGATAAAGTTTAAACTATGGTGGTATTTTACTTACCTAACAAAACTATGCCATTATTCTTATAAGGATAATGTTTTTCTAATGATTTATTATTACTTTAATTTCTCAATTAAAGTAATATGATTGTTAATTTGTTCATTGTATTATTTTTTAATAGCAAAATCCCAGTCGGCTGTTCTAAAGAAAAACGACTATGGACTTTGCTTTTGTTTTTTTAAAGTGCTTAAATACTTTCTGTAAGTGCGAAAGATTTCTTAAATAATTTTATGGGAATCAAAGCAACTAAACATAGCATTCCAAAAATGATAAATACTAGATTAATAAACATTGGACCAGTCACAGCATACAAGGTGTTAGAAGATTGTATAGGTGTTTTATGAACAATCATCTTTACTTCTTCGTCCTCAAAAAAATCATATGCTGCCAAAATTCTTCCTTTATCATTAATGATAGCGCTTAATCCATTGCTCGTTGCTTTTTGCATGGAGACACCATTTTCGATACAACGAACCGCTGCCATATAAGTATGATATGGACTAATGGCTTTCCAATCTCCGGTAGGAACCACAAGCAGGTCAACATCTTGGTCGCTTATTTGGGCAATTAGATTTGGATGATCCGCATCATAACAAATAATGGGAGAGAGGTTGCCATAAGGAGTTTTTATGATTGGAATGATCCCATCTCCTGGAAAAGAAGGTTCAACACCCATCACCGGAATATTTTTAAAATAAGTGTTCACCAATTCTCCGTCTGGATTGAAAGTGAGTACTTTATTTTCGATAAAACGATCCTCTTTGCCGACTTTTTCAGGATGGAATACAGCTGTTGGAAAAAATAAATAGATTTCTAATTCTTTGGCTAAAGATGCTATCTGTTTTTCATAGAGTTGCTCCCGTGTTTTAATATTAATGATCGCAGCTTCTGACCAAGTAATAATTTTAGCCCCACTTTGGGCGGCTTTTCTCGTAGCCTTCATATATTTATCTAAAATCTGGTCCATTTGTGGATAAACCGGTTTAAATTTTGGCGCATCTGGTTGCGCCATAAACCCAATCATTCCTTTCTGCATTTCTGTGACAATAGGATCACTTTGTGCAAAGTATTTTGGAAGATCAATCGGCGTACCTGTTTCGCATTCATACATTGTTTTAACCACCGCTAAATTTTCCAAACTGATGGTTGCTAAGGACGTTGTGCTTTTGATTTGGCTATTTTTATTTAGTTGAAAAAAACCAAAAAGAATGGTAGCAGCGAGTGTCGCGGGCATCAAAAGTGTTAGGCTATTTATTTTTTTCTGGCGGTTGTTTTGTTCATAACAATAGTTGATAAAGCTAGCAAACCAAGTCATCAAAAAGTTGATTCCATAAATACCAGTTATCGAAGCAACTTGTAAAATGGGAAGAAAGGCGTACTGTGTGTAAGCAGAGTTTCCCCAAGTGCCTTGCGGTCCCATATCCATCAAATAGGCAAAGCAGGTATAGGTGGTTGGGAATACAAGTGTCGTACACCAATCAGGAAGTTTTTTAAACATAATTCTATCGATGATATAAGGGAGTAATCCAACGGTATTGCCAATCAGCATCATAACAAAAACGGGCAATACACCTAATGGAATTACGTCAATTTGACCAATAAAAGCGGATAGTGTTAAAATAGGAATTGCGATTAGAAAACCTTTCCAATTATTTTCTCTGAAAAAACGCAATAGAACGGTGTAATGAATCCAGGCAGCGATGGCAATTGTCCATTTTGGAGATAAAAAGATCCCACTAGTAAAAGCGATTAATAATAAGATAAGATTTCGAAAGTTCAACAAATTCATCTGTTTCATATTTACTTTTTTTGGTTAAGTAATTAATACAAGACAAATTTGTATAGAAAGGATAAGAATATAGACCGAGTACAGGAAGTCGTACTCTTTTTTTGAAAGAAATGGGTTCGAGTAAGTACAAAACACAAAGTCGTACTTGTAAATGGTTGATAATCAGTTATTTATTAGTGAGTTGGTTTTTCCATTGCGTAGGGGTGAAACCAGTATGTTTTTTAAAAGCTGTATTAAAAGAAGACTTAGAATTAAATCCTGAAGCATACATTATTTCTAAAATGGTCATTCCTTCCTTCGCTGTTTGATGAATTTTATCTTTCGCGAATTGAATTCGATAACTATTAATAAAATCAAAAAATGATTTCCCTGTACCTTGATTAATAATGGTTGATAATTCTCTTGAGGAGCAATTAAGCTGATCTGCTAAGGTTTGGAGACTTAAGGAGGGATTCAAAAATGGCAGTTCCTCAATCATCAATTTCTTTAAGGTCGCTAATTTTTCCTTATCAATTTTCTTGTCCTTATTAAGATCGGAAGAAGGAACAGACTCTAATGGCTCATAAACTAGGTTAGAAAAAATATCACCGGATTTTAATCCTTTAGTGATGGAGCTTATTATGAAATAAAAAACGCCCAAGAGTAGGGCAATTAAAAAATAATTTAACCAATACCCATCTTTTCTAAAAATATGTAATAAGATTTGTGTTATTGCTGAGATAGAGATGATTAAAACAAAACCAATTAGAATATGTCGCAGCCATTCAAGGTTAATTTTATTAACATCCGAATGCAGGTTTTTCATTTCTTTTTGATAAGTTTTTAATTGTTTAAAACTATAAAAAATATAGCCCATCATGACAGAAAAAATAAATATGGAGGAAAGGATTTGCGGTAAATTTTCTCTAGTTTCTACCTGTCGTAGAAATTCTTGTTTATAGGCTATGGAATGAATATGATAGGTAAATACAAAAATGAGAATGGTGATAATAAATGGTAGGAAGTGCAAATAGTCTTTGGTCGTTAATTTGAAATTTCTTTTAGTTACAGACTTCGTCAAAAGCCAAATTAATGGTCCAAGCGTGAATGGTAAGCTGGTGAAGATATATGCAAACCTTGGGAATTCAGCGTACGTATTATTTATCTGTAGAAATACATCCGCTACGACTAATCCCAAAGAGATGAAAAAGATACCCAGTAGATTTTTACTGAGTCGATTGCCTTTTTTATAATTGAATAAAAAAATACCAAAAAAGAGGAATAAAAAAATAACTAAAACAACTATATACTCAATGTATTTCATCTTGATTTTCTAGATACAGGAAAAATGCTAAATGCTATCTTTTGATAAAGATATAAAATTTAAATTTTGAACAACTTCAATTTCAAAAGTAAATTTCGAAAACTTTGTCTATGAAAAACAATGCTAGGCAATATCTACCGTGAAACCTAAGCAAGTGAAAGCAATAAAAGGCTGAACTCCAATAATGGCATAGGTATTCTATATTTATAAAGGAACCTCCCCAAGTCAAAAATCGACCGCATAGCGTGTCGCATAAATCCTTAAGCAGAATTTCTAAAAAAAAGTACATGTCCAACCAATCAAAAAAGGGTTGTCTTACCATCAAACAGAAACAAACCCATTTTATTTAACACTGTTTAAAATCTATCTAAAAAACATATAATCTCCCTATACTCTTAAGTTCATCTGTTTAAAAATAGGACTGATAAGTGATAAGTAAAAAGAAAAGCTACACGAAACGAGTTCATGTAGCTTTTCTAAATCTATAAAATTATTGATACTATTTTACAATGAAATTCTGATATTGATTATCATCACTAACCAAGTAATAT
>CALKJE010000280.1 GCA_937995675.1 uncultured Saprospiraceae bacterium | reverse complement strand
TTACGAACAGCGACACTATAAGAACATGATAATGATGTTGATCTTTTTTGGTGCATTGATTTCGGCAGGTGCGACTTTCTTTTCGTGGTTGACGACGGTTAAACTAACACCAATTGTCATGCGTGCACAAGATATGGACACGCCATACGGAACGGTGGACTATACCGATATCCGTAATGCGTATTACTTTCAAGATAAACAAACTGCTAAATACGCAGCAGATAAAGTCATCAAGGAAACTCAGTTTTTAATCATCGATGAAATAAATCGTAAATCACATGCACTCAGTGAAGAGAATTACGAAATCGACAAGATTTTCTCTATCCTCGAAAAACAGGTAAAAAAATCACCAGACGCTAAGTAATTGCTATCAATCAGAAGTTAAAATTAGAAGGTTTATTGATTATTAAAATATATGCTATTTGCTGCTTGCTTCTGGCTATTTGCTTCACTCGACCGCGATAGAAGCGGGCAAAAAGCAAATAGCAAGAATCAAAAACAATAATAACAAACACAGATAACCTTACGCCAGTTCGTAAATTTATTTTTAAACCCGAATGCACATGAATGAATTATATTGGCTATTCGGATTAGCAGCTGCCTTTCTGATTGGAATGGCAAAAGCGGGAATAAAAGGACTTGGACCATTTTATGTTTTATTGATGTCTCAAGTTTTTGGTAGTAAAGCTTCTACTGGTCTCATTGTTCCTTTGTTTGTGATCGGAGATTTATTTGCGGTTATTTATTACAACAGACATACTCGCTGGACCTACCTTTGGAAATTATTACCTTGGATGGCGCTTGGTGTTTTTTTAGGAACATGGCTGGGAAAAGATTTACCGGAGGCGATCTTTCGACAGATCATGGCTTCTTTGATTTTGGTAACGGTCATCGGTCTTTTTTGGTGGGATCGTCGCAAAACACAACCTATTCCAAATCAATGGTGGTTTGCTGCAGCCATCGGAATTATTGCAGGCGTCACTACGATGGTCGGCAATTTAGCCGGAGCTTTTACTACGATCTTTTTCTTAGCAGTAAGACTCCCTAAAAATGAATTTATCGGTACAGCGGCGTGGTTATATTTTATTATTAATTTATTAAAATTATTTTTTCATACCTTCTCTTGGGGCACCGTCAACCTCGAATCCTTAAAAATAGATTTATACCTTCTTCCCGCTACCATCCTTGGCATCATCACAGGTGTTTTTTTAGTAAAAAAAATAAAAGACGATGATTATCGAAAGTTCATTTTATGGGTGACTGGATTGGGCGCCTTATGGGTCTTGTTTAATGGTTGATCATATTGTGATTTTTCTAAAAACTGTATATCCGTTTTTTGCTGGCTGACTGGCTTCCCTCTAATGTATTTTTCGAATCAAGAAATCGCGATAGAAGTGTTTGTTTTTGAAATTGAATTTGCGCTTGCTCTTGAAATTCTCATAATTCCCCCAAGTATCAATCAAAAAAAAGCAAGTAATCACCCTTAGGTAATCACTTGCTTAAATTCACAAAAAAATCTGTTTTCGGAAGACTTCCGAAGAAGTCTTCTTCACAGTCTCATAGTATGTAATTTCTTTATTATCTATGTATCTGAACGTATCCAGAATACTTGTTTCCATTACCATCATCCAATAGGTAGAAATAAGTTCCGTCAGGTAATACCTGATCTGTCCAACTTCCATCCCAAAGTGTTCCTTCGTCATATTGACCACTTTCGTTATAACCATAAGCATCTTTTCGATAAACTTGATTACCCCAACGGTTGAAAACACAAAGTGAGTTATTCGGAATATTTCTGAGCCCTTGAATCATAAATACATCGTTTACACCATCATTGTTTGGAGAGAATCCATTATGAATAACTAACTCACTCGACGACGTGTCACACGGGATATAAATCGTTACCGTTGTAGAATCACAGCCCGAAGCATTACAGATACCATACATAAGCGTATCCGGAGTATCGTCATTACAATAATCTAGTGCTGGGATATAAGTTAGTAATCCATTAGGATCTAAGAAGGTAGTTCCATTCGCAGGTTCTTCTACAATGAAGAAATTATCAATCGTCTGATTTCCAGCATCATCGTTATTGATTATAACAATGTCTACCGAAGTATTAATCGTAGTATTAGCCGTATCTGGGTTAGCGGTAGGTGGCGATACTTGATTAGAAGTAGTATTGAAAACAAAAGTTGTCGTATCACAAACTCCGAGATCATCACACATTACTATACAAGCCGTATCCATTCCTACATCCAATCCTGTTACTTCAAAACAAGTAAATCCATCTAAGAAATTTACACTCGTTGAAGTACCCGAAGCATCTGGACAAACGTTATCAATGTCAATAATATTTCCAAGTAAATCAGACGTATCTAAGCAAATCGTATCGGTAATACCAATTACAAGATTTGCTAAAATAGTATCTGGATTAATACAATCTACCGTCATCGCTATGGTATCCATACAACCATCAGGTCGCTCGAAAATCATTTCATGGAATCCAGCAGCTAACTCGATATTTGTTCCACCACCAACTAGTACATCCATAGCCGGTACCACCGTCAAACTATTGGTCAGTAATTGTCGAATGCTTAAAGAACTATAGGTATTATCTGGATTAGCTCCCGTAATCGTTTCAGCTGTTTGATCATACATCCAACTAGTACTATTGTCCCAAACATTCATGGAATCTGCTAATGCTGCCAAGTCATCAAATCGACCGCTAAACATCGTTCCATTAATGATCCAATCTTCTAAATCATATGGTCCACTACCTGGAACATTTACAGTTTCATAAGTAAGCACGGTATCCGCTCCACAAGCCGTTAGCATCGGTGTATAAGGCATTCCATTATCGGTGATCGCAAATCGACTCGCATCATTAAACGTCACTGGTACACAAGCAGTAGCAACATCATTACAATCCGCTAAACTTAGCATTTGACTTTCAATACTAATGAAATCAGGGCAAACTGGTGCTGGCGTACAATCTACCTGAACTGAAATTGTATCTGTACAACCTGTTAGATCATCCGTTACAATCACAACGTGGAAGCCTGTATCTATTAGCATCGCTGTACCATTGGCACGTAGAATTGGACTAGGTGTTACAGTAGCCACTGGTGTACCATTATCACTGATGGTTAAATCTCCATAAGTATTCAGCGCATTTCCACCGGTGATTAATAATCCACTATAATTCCAATTACCTGTTGGGTCGATCACATTCATGCTATCGGTTAAGGCAGCAGGATCTGTAAAGCTAAGTGGTCCGAACATCACGCCACTAATCATCCAACTATCTAATTGGTAATTACTAGCCGAGTTGAACGAAGTGGTTAGGTAACTCTGAATAGAATCAAAATCACAACCGACAAAACCATTATTATAAATCGCTCCATTATCCGTAATGGTATAGTTTGAAATATCTGCTGGTAAAACCGAAATACATAATTCCGTAGAATCTGTACAGTCTCCTGCGTCAAGTGTCAAGGTCTCGTCCATAAAGTATTCAGGACAAAGATTACATTCCGCATTGACGTAAAGCGTATCAATACAACCATCCGTTGTATTTTCAAATATCAACTCATGGAAACCAATTGGTAGCGGTAACGATACCTTACTTGGTGTCGGTTGTAAATCAGCTGGAGATACCGCTACGGTAATTCCAAACTGAACAATCGTTATAGGACCATAATTCCGTGTGAGATCTCCACCATCAATACTAAAGTTATTAGAGATAGACCAATTTCCATTGACATCCCATACATTCATAGAGTCCACTAACTGTGGGATGGTATTAAAGTTCATACTAAAAGTCTGACCATCTACAATCCAAGAGTCTAATTGGTAAGGACCACTATTTCCTTGATTAGGGAAATTATCATAATTATAAATAATTAACGAATCAAAGTCACATCCCTGAATCTGTTGTGTATAAGGATTTCCATTATCGGAAACATTATAATTAATAAATTCAGTTAGTAAAATTGGCGTACAGTAGAATGCATCCTCGTCACAATCTGCCGCAGCAACTGTTACGGTGTCAACCGCAAATAACGGAGGACACATACAAGTCAAAGATACATTCACCGTATCTTCACAACCGGTAGCTGATTCTCTGAAAATAACTTCATGTGTTCCGGCTCCGAAAGTTAATTCGATATCCACCGGCTGATTACGCTGTTGCATATTCATGATGCCAGGTGCACTAGAAACAGTCTCTGTTATATCAATTCTACTATAAGTATCCGTATTTCGTACATGACGAATTTCGGTATTCGCAGGCACGTGTATCCAGTTACCCGTTGGATCCCAAACGTTCATCGAATCTTTTAAGGATTCCATGTCTGGTACAAGACCTGAAAAGTTTACTCCGTTCACCGTCCAGTTATCAACCATATAAGGTCCAGTCAGTCCGGCTCCCGGCAATCCACTATAATCATAATAATTTAAGGTATCAATTCCACAAGCTTGAATACCACCTGCGTAAGGGCTACCATTATCAAAAATACTGTACTGATTTAAATCAAGTAAATCAATGTTGACACAGATAGTTCCATTGTCACTACAGTTAGCCAACATGATCGATTCATTTTCCAAGGTGATAAAGTCTGGACAGATTTCTGGTTGTACTTGAAGGAACATAACCGTTGTATCACAAGCTCCAAATTCATCACATGCCACTAAGCAAAGTGTATCTGTACCTACAAATCCAGTATTAGGCGTATAAGTAATACAAGCGCTTCCATCTAAGTTAGCCATTCCGTTAGCAGGTGTTTGACATAAAGATAAGGTAGAAAAGTTTCCTACTAAATCTGAAGTATCTGCACATAAAGTCGTCGTGGTCGTTTCAAATGGCGTCACCTCAAATAAGGTGTCCGGCTGAATGGTACCTTGTACAGCCAACGTTAAAGTATCCTGACAACAAGTACTTGTATTATTGAAGGCAATCTCGTAAATCCCTATTCCACCTAGATTTATTTCCATCCCTGGTGTTGCTAAAGTATCTACCGTACAACCTAAAATCGGATCGGTATACAGTGCTCCGTTAACCGTAATTTCGTAATTCATTGTATCATCAATTGATACTGGAATACAAACGGTCGGTGCACGACCATCCGCAACTAATAAGGTATCATTACTAAATAAAATAGGACAAGAGATCGCATCCTGAGTCAGCGTAACCAACTGTGATGGACTCATACAAGTGCTATCTGCATTAGCAACCAGCACATCGTAATTTCCTGATACAAGATTATTAAAAGTATTATTAGTTGAGAAAGTCACACCTCCATCAATACTATATTGTAAAGGTGCTTGTCCTCCACTGGCCATTACTTGAATACTTCCATCCATTGCATCACAGGCAGAAGGATCAACACTGTTAACCATATCAATTACTGATTGTGGATTGACAAATACCGTTACGCTGTCTGTTCCATTACAAGTTCCTGACACGTTAACAATATAAGTGGTCGTTACCGTAGGTGTAGCGACTGGTGTAGGACTGCCTGGATTATCAAGCGTCGCAGTTGGTGTCCATAAATAAATAGTACCTCCTAAAGTCGCGCCTAGTTGAGTAGAAGTTCCTTCACAAATTGTCACATCTGGTCCAGCATCAATTTCTGGACATCCCTGGAAGAATCCGGCGTCGATATCGTTATTTGGTGCTAAGGCATCAAACGGAAAGACTTCCGTATTTCCCGTCGCAGCGTCGGCATCACTATCTGCACCATCGTCACCGCCCATATCTTGTGGGGAACCAACATAGGTATTTCCAGCAGTATTCGTCGTAACATCAAAATTTACATAATAATCGCCGACTGGTACATTTGTGAATTGATAGGCTCCATTCGCATCCGTAGTCGTCGTTCCAAATGATATATCATTATCATCAAACAACTCAACTGTTACTCCTTCAATTCCTATTTCAGTTAAACCTTGAATTCCGTCTTCATCGACATCTTCAAAAACAAAATCTCCAATCGTATTGGTCGGAATAAATCCGGCGTCGATATCATTGTTTGGTGCCAAAGCATCAAAAGTAAATGTTGCCGTATTTCCCGTTATCTGATCTACCACATCACTGTCTGCTGAGTCGTCTATTGTTTGACTTGGAGGTGAATTTATAAAAGTATTACTACCTGTGTTTGTCGTCACATCAAAATTCACATAATAACTTCCCGCTGGGATATTATTGAAAGCATAAGCTCCATTCGCATCCGTCGTCGTCATCGCGATCTGCACGTCGTTATCATCAAACAACGTAACTGTTACTCCTTCGATTCCTGGCTCGCCTAGGTCTTGGATTCCATCACCATTAAGATCTTGGAAAACAAAATCTCCAATCGTATTGGTTGGTACTGCTGGCTGGAAGAATCCGGCGTCAATATCGTTATTTGGCGCTAAGCCATCAAACGTAAATGTAATTGTATTCCCTGTCGCAGGATCTACATCACTATCTGCTGTATCATCTCCGCCTATGTCTTGTGGTGAAACACTAAAAGTATTTCCTCCCGTATTCGTCGTCGCATCAAAATTTATATAATAATCGCCTGCCGGTACACCAGTGAAAATATATGCTCCACTCGCATCCGTCGTAGTCGTTGCGATTAGCACATCATTATTATCATAGAGATTTACCGTTACTCCTTCGATACCTGGTTCTCCTCCATCTTGAATTCCATCTTCATTTAAATCTTCGAAAACAAAATCTCCAATCGTATTCGTTGGTACAGCTGGTTGGAAGAATCCTGCATCGATATCATCATTGGGCGCACTTGGATCAAACGTAAACGTAACCGTATTGCCTGTCGCAGGATCTACATCACTATCTGCTGTATCATCTCCTCCTATGTCTTGTGGTGAAACACTAAAAGTATTTCCTCCCGTATTCGTCGTCGCATCAAAATTTATATAATAATCGCCTGCCGGTACAC
>CALKJE010000279.1 GCA_937995675.1 uncultured Saprospiraceae bacterium | reverse complement strand
GGTAACTGACATTCATACCTTTCACGTCTTTAGGAAAATTGGGGATCACAGTTTTCTGCGCCTGTGCAAAACTGAATGTCACACAAAAAAGAACGATTAAAATTACTAAGTTTTTCATGTTTGATTTTATTGGATTGTACTAATAGGTAGTACTGTTAACTAAATTTTACCTCTAAAACATTATTTAGAAACTAATAATAGAGGCAAATATCATTGGCAAGATGCAGTAAATCAAAAGGTTAACCAACCGCTTCTTCCGAAGGATTGGTTTTAATTTCCGAAGGCGTATTTTTAATTTCCGAGCAAAATACCCAATCAACTATATCCGTTGTTTAAATCCCTCACAATAGCACTATCATATAATGCATTGCATTATTTTTTTTGTTGGTATAAAAAGAAGTTGAAGTTGTTTAAAAAGTAATATTTCAGTTATAACTAGAAAGGATAGGATCTTTTTATTTGATGAATAGGTAGCTAAGTACACTGTGCAATAAATTCATTGGCATTTTAGAATGCTCCTTTTTGAAGATTACCTGCCTACCGGTCAGGCAGGCTTTGTCTAAATTTCATCAAATAGGCCACCCGTCCGCAAGCGGTTCAGGATTTTACAATCCTTCATTTCAAAAATATTAGACGCGTACTCCCCAAAAATAACCTATTCAAAATACCAAGCAACTTAATGCACAGTGTACTAAAAATGAAAATATTACTACTACAGTAGAACTAACCTTGGAATGGAATGATAATTTTTTACTAATGCATAGATCTATTCTCAACCTATGATTCGCATGATTCATGATATTTTAGGAATATAAAATATTTCTTCCTTCTACTGGACATTTAGCGCATGAAGCCACTTCCCAGCGAACGTACAACACTGCAACAACTATTCAAAATACTTCATCAACGCTCCCACTTCTGTAAAGTCGGTAATAAACTCGAGGATATGATCGAAGTGCGCAAACTCTTCTTCTTTATGAGTGGTCGTAACAATGATCGCTGCACAGCCTGCATTTTTTGCAGCGGCGGCTCCGGTGACACTGTCTTCAAAAACGATACAATTTTCGGGTGCGATCTTTAGTGCATTGGTTCCTAATAAAAATACTTCTGGATCTGGTTTTCCTTTTTTGACATCTCCGGCGTGGAAGATGGCTTTGAAATATTTGCGGATGGGAAGGTTGTCTAATAGGAAGTTTGCATTCTCTGGTGGCGCGGCGGTTCCGATGGCCATTGGGATATTAGCGGCTTCTAATTGATTGAGATAAGTGGCCAAGCCGTCTATGAGTTTTAGTTCTGGGAGAAAAATTTCTCGGTAGGCCTTTTCTTTTTCTGCACTGATCGCGAGTCGTTCTTCGCGGGTAAAACGATCTCCATATAATCGGTGTAAGATCTCTTCGTTTACACCATGAATTTCTTGCATCACTTTTTCAATGGGCCAATCGGTTCCTAACTTTTTTAGACTTGCTTGCCAGGCTCGGTGATGTACCATCATATTGTCGACCATCGTTCCGTCCATATCGAAAATGGCTGCTTGGTATTTTTTCATATTGTTTAATCGTTGATTTGTTTAATCGTTTAACCGTTTAATCTATTTAAGAATTTTCACCACCAAGGGGTAAAGGCGCTGGGGAAGATTACGTTGGGCTTGTTTTTTCTTTGTGGCCTAGTGACTTCGTGGCTCATTTTTCCTTATCTTTTCAGTGCGGGATTTAATTGATAAGCTAAATCTAAGTATTTTTTAGAATTTTTAAGATCCCCTTTATCGCGATAAGCGTATCCTAAGTAAAGATTTAACGTTGCATTATATTCATCGTATCTTAGTCCTTCTTTAAATTGCGCAATGGCTTGATCGAAACGTTTGGTTTGTGCATAAACACTTCCGAGATTTCGTCGGGCATCGATATAGCGTGGATCGAGTTTGGTGGCTTTTAAATAAACTTCTTCTGCTTTTTTCAGGTCTCTACTTTCAAAATAAATCACGCCCATATTGCTGTAAATCTTGGCATCGTTGGGATCGTATTTTAAGGCAATTTCATAATTTTCTAATGCTTCTTTATATTGTTTTTGACGGTAGTAGGCCAAGCCTAATTGACCATAGGCATCTCCATAGGAAGGATATAATTCGATGGATCGACGGAAATGGGTAAAGGCGTTATTTTGATGTTGCAGATTTTGATTTTTGTCTTTTCCTTTGAGTGCTTGTTTGACTTCTTCTAGGCCGAGATGGTAATTTAGTTTGGCACTATTGGGAGCTACTTCGATATCGGTTTTATATAAAGAATAAGAATCGTACC
Organism: uncultured Saprospiraceae bacterium; assembly: GCA_937995675.1. Classification (GTDB taxonomy): domain Bacteria; phylum Bacteroidota; class Bacteroidia; order Chitinophagales; family Saprospiraceae; genus JALZUU01. The sequence goes on along the minus strand of CALKJE010000279.1, from coordinate 1,345 downwards.
AAGCGCCATTTCGCATAATTGTCCGTGTTGCATAGAACAAACCGAGTAGTCCTGTCACCGCAAACAAAACCATATATTTTTTCAGATTAAACTGCTCAGTTTCACTTATTTTAGATTTTTTAACGCAAAAATGGTAGAGCGCCATTACCAATGCAATCGCATATCCTACACTAGCGACATACAAAAACCGTTCGCCATAAGAAGATCCAATGGTGATAAATAAATTCGAATAAATTGAAAAAGAAATAACAAAAAATAAAATCCCAAAAGCGGCCTTGTTTTTATTTTTAAATCCTAAAATTCCTAAAACTGTTAGACCAATAATACTCACCAAAGACAATAACACTTTTATATTTCCAAAACCAGTAGCTGGAATTTCGTTATAACCAAAATCACTTCCCAGCTCAAAAGGAAATAATAAAGTCCAAAGGTATTTTCCAACCAACAAAATAGCCGTTGCATACCACTCTATTGGGCCATTTGTCGCTGCCAATAAATTGTCTAATGGAGAAACGATTTCTATGGATTGTGTTTTTAAAACCATAAAACGACAAAGCAGAAAAATAACCGCAGGAATCATAAATAAAGGACTCGAACTTAACCATGATTTATCTTTCCCTGAAGTAAAGTAATATCCAACTAATGGAAAAACAGCTAAAAAAGTAATGGCATTTTCTTTAGAAAATAAAGCCAGACTATATAGACCTAATGCACCAATTAGATGGGTTGAGTTTGATACTTTTAAATATTTCAAATAAAAACGAATGGCTAAGAGTGCAAAGAAAAAACTAAGAATTTCATCTAAACTTTTAATATTGGCGACTACTTCCACGTGAACCGGATGAGTAAGAAAGATAACGGTAATCGCCGCAATAATATAAGCATGAACCTCCGGCCAAAAGGCACGTAAGGTTTTAAAAAGTACGATAATTGTTCCTGCAAAAAATAAAACATTCAACAGATGAAGCAAGAAAGGATTATCTGGACTCACCTGATGAACGGCAGCAAAAACAGCCAATGAAATCGGTCGATAGAGCGTACCAGTACTATTCCAATAACCGTAACGATAATGCGTCGTAAAGATCTCTGGCCATCCAGCGAATCCTTTTTTTACCACAAAATTATCGGTAATCACAGATGCATCATCCAAGGCATATTGGTGACCAAGCGTATTGGCATACAGCAAAAAGGCAAGAAACCCAAGTAGCCAAGGAAGCCATTTAAGTATTGGAGAAGTGGGTTTGGCTTTATGAACGGTAGCCTTTTTTTTAATCGTCTTTTTTTGTTTGTTTTTCCTTTTTTTCTTTTTCTTACACTTTTACTTTCCAGCTTCTGGACAAGCCGT
>CALKJE010000278.1 GCA_937995675.1 uncultured Saprospiraceae bacterium | reverse complement strand
ATTTATATCTTAAATAGTAAAATCATACTTTCAGTAAATCAAGTAATTATTTTATTTCCAGTGAAAGTACTACTATTTTGTCCTCAAAAGAAATCTAACTTAGGTTTTTATATCACCCAAAACTACAAATCCCCAAACAACCGAAGCCATTTGGGGATAAGACCTATTGACGAATAATATTTCCTCTTTTATTCGCTTTGGGCGGCAAAGTATTTTTGTAGATAAACACCTACTTTTCCGATGTTCGCCGTATTAGGAACGATCATTCGAATTTTTCTATCTGGGGTAATGATCACAAAACCGGCTCCTCTTAATCCATGTGTTTCCGTAAAAGATTTTCCATTAAAGCGGCGATAGTCATCATAAATAGCAGACCACTTGATGCCTTGTGCTTTGGATAATTTTCTGATTTCGTTGGGATAATCTTCGGAGCAGATGCTAAGGATATTGATATTATATTGATCGTAGAATTTTTTTAGATACTTTTTATTTTTGGGAGCAAGCGTATTGTCTAATTCCCATAATTCAATTACCAATGGTTTGTCTAATAAATCATAGAGCTTGAATTTCTTATTATTAATATCATTGAAAATAAAGTTAGAAACCACAGAACCTTCTGACCAAACGGTTCCCCCTTTTTCTGTAAATTCTGAGTCTAAGGCTTTTTCCTCAACTGGAGCAATATTCGGTTTTAGATTGCTAGTTTGTGCCTGAAGGGCATTTGAAAATAAACCAAGTCCGATGAATAAAGTCAATATAAAACATAGTTTACATGACAAACGATTTTTTAAGATGTTCATAATTAATTGTTTTTAGTTCTTGAAATATACCGAAGCCGTTAAAAATCGAGATTCCTTTATTTTAACGGCGATATGATAAAAACGTTACCGTTTCTCGAATTAGTATTTTCTTTAATAAATTTGGGGGTTTTCCCCGAGACAGATTAGGTGATTTCTATGAAAAAGATAAGGAAATTAATTTTATTTTTCTATAAAAAAGTCGCGAACTTTATTTTCTGTCCAATAGATATTTTCGGGATGACGGGTGACGAAACCTACATGGCCGCCATATTTTGGTGTTAATAGATGGATATTTTTTGATTTTTTGGCTAGGTCGATTGGATAAGAAGTCTCACTTAGAAAGGTATCATTCAAGGCATTAATCAATAATACGGGAATCGTTATTTCAGGCAAAAAGGAAAGACTGGAGGAGGATTTATAATAATGGGTGGCACTGGAAAATCCATGAAGCGGGGCCGTGGCTAGACCATCAAATTCAAAAAAGTCTGTAGAGCGAGCAATGGCTTCTAGATCTATATGAGCGGGGAGCACTTCTTCTTTTAAACGCATTTTCTCTTTTAAGTTTTTTAAAAAACTATTGAGATAAATCCGATTATGTAGTCGCTGAATTTCCAAGCAAGAGTCGTGCAAATCTACTGGGACAGAAATACCTACTGCGCGTTTTACCCGTGCTGGCAAATGACGATTCATCTCCCCTAAATACTTCATCGTCACATTTCCTCCTAAGGAGAAACCGACTAAATTGATCGTTTCGTAATTTGATTCTTCTAATATCTTTTCTACTAAAAATTTTATATCTCCTGTCTCTCCACTATGATATCCTCTAGCCAACCGATTGGGTGATCCACTACATCCTCGAAAATTTAATCCTACTCCATCCCACCCTTCTTTATTCATCACATTGATAATTCCTCGTACGTACGGTCGATCAGCACTGCCTTCTAATCCATGCAAAACAATCACTAAATGCCTACCTCCTTTTCGACACCAGTCTACGTCTAGGAAATCTCCATCTGCTAATTCTATCCGCTCTCGCTCATACACGACCTCTGGTACTTTTCGAAAAACCGACGGGTAGATAGTAGACCAGTGGGCACTCCGAAAGAGGTAGGAAGGGCGGTAGTTGGTGGTGGATTGGTAGGGCATTTGTTGATTTGTTGATTTGTTGATTTGTTTAATCGTTGATTTGTTTAATCGTTTAAAATATTTTCATCAAAAACAACAAGGTGAAAAATCATGGAATCTCCCTTTAGAGCCGGGGTAAAATTCCATGATTTTTTACCGATGCTATCTGTAAAATGCACTTGTTGAATCGTTGAATCGTTGAATCGTTGAATCGTTGAATCGTTGAATAATGTATTAGCTTTAGCTGAAAACAACAAGGTAAAAAATTACGAAATCTCCCTTTAGGATCAGGGTAAAATTTTGTAATTTTTTGCCGATACTATCTATAAAAATCATAATCATTGAATAGTTTTATCTGGCTGTTGACAGGTAAGTACGTATATTGTATTGTATTATTTTTTGCATATTTCTCTTTACTTGGATTATCAAATAAAAAAAAACTTCTCTCCTAAAAGGTAATATCAAAACAGTTCAACAAATCAACGATTCAACAGTTCAACAAATCAACATAACCTTATTGTTTAACCACCACACCACCTTTCATTACAAAGTTGACGCGAAGTACGGCTTGAATATCTTCCATTGGATTTCCATCGGTTGCAATGATGTCTGCGTATTTTCCGGCTTTGATAGAACCTAGGAGTTCTTGTTGATTTAGCATTTCTGCGGCATCAAGGGTGGCGGATCGTAAGGCTTCCATGAAGGACATTCCAACTTCAGTCATGTAAATAAATTCATTGGCATTTTCTCCGTGTGGAAAAACACCGGCGTCGGTACCGAAGGCAATCTTGACACCATGCTTGTAAGCTTTTTCAAAAGTATTTTGAATCATAGGGCCAATTTCTCTTGCTTTAGGAACAATAATATTTGGATAATATCCTGGTTCTTCTGCTTTTTTTGCTACGTACTTTCCTGCAGCAATTGTTGGAACATACCAAGTACCCATTTTTTTCATTAAGTCCATCGTTTCCGTACTCATTTTAGTTCCATGCTCGATGGAAGTAATTCCTGCGGCTACGGCACGACGCATACCTTCGTCACCGTGTGCATGCGCAGCGGTGGTCATTCCATAGTCTTTGGCCGTTACGACAATGGCTCGTAATTCTTCTTCCGTCAGTTGTGGTCCTTGTCCATCTTTAGCGACGCTGAGTACACCACCTGTAGCCGTTACTTTGATAACATCTGCTCCGTTTTTATATCGTTGCCGAACGGCTTTTCGAACATCTTCGATGCTATTAACAACTCCTTCTTTTGGTCCAGGATCTCCCATTAAAGATCGACGAAAACCATTCGTTGGGTCGGCATGACCACCGGTGGTAGCGAGGCTTTTTTCAGCGGTAAAAATTCTGGGACCAACGACATCCCCGCGGTTGATGGCATTACGCATAGAAACGTTTACACCAGAACCTCCGAGATCTCGTACTGTTGTAAATCCTGCCTCAATCGTCTTGCGCATATCGACCGTAGCCCGAAGTGCTACATCGGCGGGATTCATTCGAAAACGTTCTTCATAAGATCTTTTAGAAGGATGACTTTCGACATGAATATGCATATCCATCCAACCGGGCATGACCGTTTTATTTTTTAAATCAATCACT
>CALKJE010000277.1 GCA_937995675.1 uncultured Saprospiraceae bacterium | reverse complement strand
AATGACTTACAATCGCTCCACGCTTGTTTTCTACCGTCCCGGTAGAATATTGTTTTAAGCCCTCACGGTGGATATTTTTCGCAGCATTCAAATCCCGATCTATAATCCTTCCGCAGCCCTGACACATAAATCTACGGTCCGATAAACTTATTTCGTTTTTGTGACCACATTCATAATCCAACTTAGAGGACGCAAAGTAACGGCCAATCAGAATCGTGGTTTTTCCATACCATTCAGATTTATACTTTAGTTGTTCCTTAATTCTACCCCAGGCAACATTAGAAATATGCTTCGCTAATTTGCGATTACGGAGTAGTCCTTGAGTATTCAGGTCTTCCAGGAAAATAACATCATAATTTTCCACTAAATATCTGGTCATTTTATGTGTGTAGTCATTTCGAATATTTGAAATCTTACGATACAACCTGGCAACTTTCAACCTTTGTTTTTCTCGTCGATTGCTGCCTTTGGTTTTACGGCTCAAATGCCGTTGTGCCTGTGCTAATTTCTTTTCGAATTTATTTATGGTTCTATGATTTTCAATAGTGAGTCCATCGCTTAGCGTTGCCAAGGTCGTAAGACCCAGATCAATGCCAACTGTTTTTCCAGCTTTAGGAAGTTTCTCAATTTTTGTTTCACATAAAATTGAAACATAGTGGATTCCATCTGCGGTACGACTTAGGGTAGCACTGCGAATTTTGCCACTTGTTCTGCGATGAAAACACGTCCTGATTCCTTCTAAAAACTTAGGAATAATTAATTTCCCTTTTTCAATTCTAACATTTTGAGGCACCGAAAAACTTTGTTTACTTCGCCTAGATTTAAAAGATGGAAACTTTGCCTTTAATTTCTGATTGAAAAAATTCTTGAAAGAATTATCCAGATTTTTCAAACTTGCCTGAAGTGATAAACTATTGACTTCCTTTAACCAGGGTTGGTCCGTTTTTTTCATTTTTGGAATTTCGCTTTGATATTCAAAACGATTCCAAGGACGATTATTTTCTTTAAATTCGGTAATAGATTTTCCCAGAAAGTGATTATAAATAAAACGACAGTGACCAAAATGCTTCCCAAGCAAGTCTGATTGTTTTTGAGTTGGAAAAAGTCGATATTTATATGCCTTTAACATGACATAAAAATACAAAAAGTTTATTTTAAAAAACAAAAAGTTTTATCTTTACAGTGTTTTTAGCTTGCCCTTTCGGGCAGTTTATTCATCCCCGACCCAAGGGTACGGGGAATTCTAAAGACCGATTAAAAGTAATTTCAGGCCGCGCCTTTTCTGGAGCAGCAGGAACGGTCCGACTAAACGCCTTGATCAAATTATCCTTGCTCATTCGTTCGTAAACATTGTCATGAGCTACTAGCATAATCTGATCACTATTAAAATTTTAGTGGAAAAAACTACGTTGTAAATGAGGTTAAACCTTGTTTTGTTTGTGAAGTTGTTTAAAAACTCCAAAAATGCCTACGCCATGATCTTTTTCTGCCATTCTTCCCCTTTTTGCTATCCCGTCCCTACGGGTTCGCTAATATTCATTAGCTCATGTAGCGCGGCTATGCACTCCAAAAAGAGGGTCGATTGACAAAAAAATCTCCATGACTCAGCTTTTTTTCGAATTATTAAACAACTTCTGTAAAAAATGAAATATAATTCACTTTAATTGCAGTACAAAAGACGATTTCACCGTAAACCCTGTTAAGTTTCTCTTAATCAAGGAGATAAAAGCAACTACGGTTTGAAATTTGGGGTAAATAAAATAGTTGAGTACACCGTGTACTTAGTCTTTCCTCCATATTTCCGAACTTGATCTGCAAATTTTAAAGAATTACCTTTTGTAGGCAAAAAAATTGAACATGATCCGTCTATTTATCATCGTATTTATCTGGAGTTGGATGGCTGTCACTGGCAATGCCTCAGACATTATTCTAAGCAAAAAAGCAGGAACGACGCTTAATCCGGTACAGTTGTTCAAGGATAGCACTTACGAATATCCTACGGGCAAGTCTTTTCTAGCTGGTCATCTCTTCGAAGTCATTGGAGAAACTAAAAAGGAATATGAAGATGATTCTCAAAACCAAAAATTTAAATGGTATCAGGTAAAAACACCTGGAGGAACAACCGGATGGATTTTTGGAGACGCTTTGGCCGTAATGGTTAAAGAACATACAGTTCCTGCTCATCTAAAACATTTTCACAAACAAAAATTTAGTTTTGATAATGGTTTTGAAAATGCCACTATCTGGGTAGCAGAAATAAATGGCCGGGATAATTTTCATAAACAAGATTATCTCAATCCTCCTTACGCTGAAAAATATCTAGTCATTACCAATCATAACAATCGTTCTGCTCATATAAATATCGGAGGCTTAAATGCTCGAGGAACTTATGAGCTCACCAATGCTACCTTGACGGATGCTACTGGAGATGGTATTTCTGATTTTGTATTGCAGATCACTAGTAAGACCGTTGGAAAATCGGTAGAAAATCGAAAATTAGTAATTCATTCTTTTCAAGCAGGTAGTCTAAAAAAGATTTTTGAAGAATCACTCAACTTAGTGTATGGTGACGATCTTCCTTCTCCTGCGTTATACAAACACGTTGAAATTAGTGATGAAATAATTCGTGTTGCTTATCCAGATTATCTTGACTGTAAAAATTATCAACAATCAAATAATACACAAGCGATTGATCCAAAAATGGAAAGGTGTTTAGAATACGTTACTTATACTTTTCAATGGAATGAGGGACTCGATTTATATCAGCCGATTTATGAACAAAGTAGAACGCCTATCTTCGCAAAAATTAAATATGTGGGGCTTACTTTATTGGAAAAACCAGATATTTCTTCTCGACGCTATAAACAACTAGATCCAGATGCTGATTTGATCGTCATCAAACACCACGAAAGAAAGGCTACGACGGGTCTACAAAAACATATGCTCACTTACTTTCTAGTCAAAGCTCCAACAGGAGAACAAGGATATATTCTTGCCGACAAGCTAAATTTTCAAGAAACGGAACATGCAGCCTTACTAGAAAAATACTATTTGAATCCACCAACGAATAAAACGGATTGGAATTCCAGCCAATCCTTTGTAACCATTCGTTCGCTTCGCGACACTTCAGTTAGCCATAAATAAGTTGTCTTAAAGGATAATCTTAAAATTCCTGTCTTCAAGTGCTTTAGTTTTTCTATTTTTACCGACTAAAACTAAGAACTTGTCTAAACTTCCATTAATTGGCTGTAATTGGCAAATTTGTACAAGCGCTAAAATAACTTTTACTTATTCTCCTTATGGATTTAAAATCCCAAGTTGACCTCAAAAAATTACCTAAACACATTGCCGTGATTATGGATGGCAATGGACGTTGGGCAAAAGAGCATGGCAAACCGCGTGTATTTGGCCATCGCAACGGTGTAACTGCTGTACGAGAAACAACGGAAGCTGCCGCTGAATTGGGTGTTGAATACCTAACGCTTTATGCCTTTTCTACAGAAAACTGGAATCGCCCTCGCCTAGAAGTAAATGCGCTAATGTCTTTATTGGTCGAAACGCTTCGAAACGAAATAAATACGCTAAACGAGAATAATATTAGACTCCAAGCGATCGGTGATTTGGAAAAACTCCCTCCAAAGACACACAAAGCCTTATTAGAAGCTATTCAGAATACACAGCACAATCAACGGATGACCTTGGTACTTGCCCTAAATTATAGTGCAAAATGGGAAATTCTAGAAGCTACCCGCAAAATTAGTACACTGGTAAAAGCTGGACAAATAGATACTAACGACATTAACGAAGAACTTTTTTCCACCTCTTTGAGTACAAATGGGATTCCTGATCCAGAATTATTAATTCGCACTAGTGGTGAAGCTAGGTTGAGCAATTTCTTGCTTTGGCAAGTTGCCTACGCTGAACTCTATTTTACTGATATTTTCTGGCCAGAATTCAATAAAGACGCTTTTTATCAAGCAATTATCAATTATCAAAACCGAGAACGCCGCTTTGGAAAAACCAGTGAACAACTCTGATAATCAGCATATTTGTTAAATTTAGCCCACTCACCCAACGTTTTAGCCTATAATCCTGTCTTTCAAAGTACGTATTATTGCTTTTAGCGTAATTCTTTTACAACAGCATTCTAAAAAGATCGTTACTTTTGTATCGCTTATGAGAAAAATACGATGAGCGCTGTATGTAAATACCTCATCTTCAGAAATTTAGTAGTTTAATATGAAATATAAATTTGCCTTTCCGTTTTTACTTTTAATCTTTCTTTTTCCGATAATTACAAATGCTCAGTCTGATAGCCTGAATATTTTTGATTATTCTAATCCAACACAATTTGAAATTGGAGGAATCAAGGTAAGTGGTGCTGAATTTAGTGACGAAAATTCACTTATTGCGATCACTGGTCTAAAAGTAGGAGACGAAATTCGAGTACCGGGTACTGAAATTCCTCAAGCGATTAAAGCACTCTGGAAGCTTCGCCTTTTTACCGATGTGCAGATTTATAAAGAAAAAGCAGTCGGTGATATCATTTTTCTTGAAATTGCCGTACAAGAAAGACCTCGATATATTCGCCACTCGTTCAAAGGCGTTAAAAAGTCTCGTCACGATGATCTAAACGGAATTATCAACCGCCACCTTTTAAAAGGTAATATTGTTACCCCTAATGCTGTCGTAAATGCAAAGACTGGAATCCGAGAGTATTTTGTAGAAAAAGGTAATCTAGATGCAGTAGTTGAAGTAACAGAAAGTCCTGATGAGAAGAACATAAATGCAGTAAAATTGCTGTTTACGGTTGATAAAAAGCCTAGAGTTAAAATTGAGGATATTACTTTCACTGGAAATAATAATATTAAAGATCGAAAGCTACGAAAGATGATGAAAGGTACGCGTCGTAAGCGTCGTATTTTTTCTTCTTCTAAGTTAATTAAATCAGACTACGCAGATGATAAAAAAGCCATCGTTAATCACTATAATAATTTAGGATTCAGAGATGCTCGAATCTTAAGTGATAGCATTTCTCGAAACGATAAAGGTCGTTTAATGATCAATATCGATATATTAGAAGGCGAGCAATATTATTTCCGTAACATCGCTTGGAAAGGAAATTCCATCTACAAAACAGATCAGCTACGTAGCGTTCTAGGTATTGAAAAAGGAGATGTTTATAGCCAAGAATTACTTGATACTCGTTTGTCTTTTAGCCAAGATGGTCGAGATATCAGTACATTATATCTAGATAACGGATATTTATTTTTCCGAGTTGATCCTGTAGAAACTGCCATTGTAGGAGATTCAATTGATTTAGAAATTAGAATCTATGAAGGTCCGCAGGCGACCATTGATCGAGTTGTGATTAATGGAAATGATCGTACACACGAGCATGTAATTCGTCGAGCGGTTCGTACGCGACCAGGTGCAAAATTCAGTCGTTCTGATATCATTCGTTCTCAACGAGAAATTATCAATTTAGGATATTTTAATCCTGAAACCATGGATATCCAAACACCGGTTAATCCAGAAAGAGGAACCGTAGATATTATCTACACGGTTGAAGAAAAACCGTCTGATCAATTAGAACTTTCTGCTGGATGGGCTGGTCAAGGTCGTGGAGTTATTGGTACACTGGGAGTTTCTTTTAATAATTTTTCTATTAGAAATATCTTTAACAGAGAAGCATGGAATCCGCTTCCACAAGGAGATGGCCAACGATTATCACTTCGGGCACAAACCAGTGGTAGTCTTTTTCAGTCTTATAATATTTCTTTCACAGAGCCTTGGCTAGGAGGGAAAAAACCAACCTCTCTTACGGTATCTGGATTTTTTAATCGACTAACCAACGGTGGTGATCCTCGAAGTCAATTCTTCCAACGCTTCAATATCTTAGGTGGATCAATCGGATTAGGTACTCGTCTAAAATGGCCAGATGATAACTTTGTCTTATCCGGTACCGTTAATTTACAACGTCTTTCTCTCAACAATTATACGCGTGGTGGTTTCCAGTTAAGTGATGGTTCCAGATTGATTGACGGAAACTATTACAACTTTAGTTTGAATGTTACACTAGCTCGTAACACAATCAATAATCCAATTTATCCAATTGAAGGATCTAGAATTTCGTTGTCTTTTCAGCCAACTATTCCATACTCTTTATTTAATGATCGAGACTATGCTAGTCTTGAACCGAAAGATAGATTCAAATTTTTGGAATACCATAAATGGAGATTTAACGCAGAATGGTTCGCACCACTTCTAAATGATAAATTAGTATTAAGAGTTGCTGCCAAAGTTGGTATCATCGGTGCTTATAATAATCAAATCGGTCTTTCGCCATTTGAACAATTCCAATTGGGTGGAGATGGTTTATCACAACAAACGGGTAGTTTCTACACCGGTGTTGATTTAATCTCTCTAAGAGGATATGAAGTACGTGAACTAGATGCTAACGTTGGTAAATTCAACGAAACTACTGCTGCTCCCATCTTTGATAAATTCACCGTAGAATTACGATATCCTTTATCACTTAATCCAAATGCAACCATCTTCTTCTTGGCTTTCGCCGAAGGAGGAAACTCTTGGAAGTCGTTCCGTGATTTTAATCCTTTCGATACGAAACGTTCCGTCGGAGCAGGATTACGCGTTTTCTTACCAATGTTCGGTACGCTTGGGTTTGATTATGGCCTTGGATTTGATAAGACGCTACAACAACAAGGTGGTGGACAAGGTTCTCTCTTCGAACGCTTTGGAGCCTTTAATATCATTCTCGGATTTGAACCTGAATAGGGTGAATTTTAGATTTTTTGATTCCGATATTCATCGGAACAGGTCGTGCGGATGTGGGGATTTATAAACGTATAAAAACGTTAAAGGTTGATTAGTACTTTAAGTGCTAATCAACCTTTTTTTGTTTTAAACCTGCTTCACCACGCTACATAGATTTTAATCGCTTTTTAATTGCAAATAATTCATCTCGAAATTGTGCAGCAGCCATAAAATCTAATTCTTTTGCAGCGGCTTTCATTTTTGCTTCCGTTACGTTTTTCATCTTTTCTAGCTGTTCCCGATTCATATATTCTACAATAGGATCAGCAGCTAAACTTGGCTCATCTGGTTCTATATATGTTTTCTTACCACGCACATCCAAAATAGATTGTGAGTTCATAATCTCTTCTCGAGATTTAGTAACGGTGGTTGGCGTGATACCATGTTTTTCGTTATAAGCCATTTGGATTTTTCGACGACGGTTGGTTTCGTCAATCGTCATCTCCATCGAGTTGGTCATTTTATCAGCATAAAAAATAACCAATCCGTTAGAGTTACGAGCGGCTCGACCTGCCGTTTGTGTCAAGGAACGTACATTACGTAAGAAACCTTCTTTATCAGCATCTAGAATCGCCACCAATGATACTTCTGGCAAATCTAATCCCTCTCGAAGGAGATTAACTCCGATCAATACATCAAAGGTTCCCAATCTTAAATCTCGTAAAATTTCTACCCGTTCCATCGTATCCACTTCGGAGTGAATATATCGACATTTGACATTTAGACTAAGTAGGTATTTGGATAATTCTTCGGACATTCTCTTGGTCAACGTGGTCACTAGGACTCGCTCATTTTTCTTGATTCGTTCGTCGATCTCTTCCAATAAATCATCAATCTGATTCAGACTAGGACGTACATCAATCGGTGGATCGAGTAGACCTGTTGGACGAATAAGTTGCTCGACGATTTCACCTTGTGTTTGCTCCATCTCATAATCACCTGGTGTCGCACTTACAAAAATCACCTGATTAATCATCCCTTCAAATTCATCAAAATTCAAAGGCCGATTATCGAGGGCTGAAGGCAATCTAAATCCATGTTCCACAAGATTTAGTTTACGAGATCGATCACCACCCCACATACCACGTACCTGTGGAATCGTTACGTGACTTTCGTCAATCACCATTAAATAATCATCTGGAAAATAGTCTAATAAACAGAAAGGCCGCGTCCCCGGTGCACGACCATCAAAATATCGAGAATAGTTTTCTACGCCATTGCAATATCCTAACTCTTTCATCATCTCTATATCAAAAGCAGTTCGCTCTTTGATCCGTTTTGCTTCTAATATTCGTCGTTCTCTTTCGAAATATTTTTCTTGAGCGTAGAGTTCGTCTTGAACATTTCGAATAATTTCATGCATCCGATCTTTTGGAGCCACATATAGATTTGCAGGAAAAATTGCCGCGGTATGCATCGACTCAATTCGCTTTCCCGTCTGAGTTTCAATCCGATCAATCTCTTCTATTTCATCCCCAAAAAAGGTAATTCTATAACCATAATCTACATAAGGTAAATTGATATCTACCGTATCACCACGTACTCTAAAGGTCGCTCGCCGAAAATCAGTTTCTGTACGAGAATACAAACTTTCTACTAGTCGATACAAAAAGGTATTTCGAGTAATCGTCATTCCTTTTCCAATTCTGATAATACCTTCTTTATAATCTTCAGGATTTCCCATCCCATAGATACACGATACAGAAGCAACAATAATCACATCCCTACGGCCCGAAAGAAGCGAAGACGTCGCTCTTAGACGCAGTTTATCCACTTCTTCGTTAATCTGTAGATCTTTTTCAATAAACGTATCAGAAGAAGCCATATAAGCCTCTGGCTGGTAATAATCATAGTAAGAGACGAAATATTCTACCGCATTATTGGGAAAAAAATCACGTAACTCTCCGTATAATTGGGCCGTCAAGGTTTTGTTGTGGGTCAAAACCAGTGTTGGCCGGTTAAGTTGTGCAATGACATTTGCCATTGTAAAAGTTTTTCCAGACCCTGTCACACCCAATAAAACTTGTGCTGCTTCATTGGTTTCGATGCCATTCATCAATTTCTTGATGGCCATCGGTTGATCACCGGTCGGTTGAAAGGGGGATACTAAGTTAAACATCTGCTTATATTTGTGCGGAACATTTCTCAATCTGTTGGAAACAAAAATATAAACAATTCCTTAATGGGATGGTTGTTTGAGGGTAAGTATTAATGAAGTTGTTTAAAAACTCCAAAACTGACTACAAACTGATTAAATTATTTAATCCTTCACCTTTTTTCTCATCAATAGCGCGGCTATTAACTCAAAAAAGAGGCTCGACTTAAATAATTTTCTCTAGTTCTCATCTGCTTTTCGAATTCTTAAACAACTTCAATTAAAGTAATTTACGATCAAGATATATTCTGTTATAAAAAAATAAAAAATGCTTTCACTAAATTATAAAACTTATGGGCAGGGTAATCCAATTATCATTCTCCATGGCCTCTTTGGCACTTTGGATAATTGGCAAACAATTGCCCGACAGTTGTCTGAAGAATATTTAGTTTATTTAGTTGACCAACGCAATCACGGTCGATCACCGCATACCGATGATTTTGATTATTCACTCTTAGCAGAAGATTTAAGAGACTTTATGGAAAGTGAGGGAATGAGTCAGGCGACCATCATTGGTCATTCTATGGGTGGAAAAACTGCTATGCAATTTGCCATTAATTATCCTGAAATGGTCACCTCACTTGTCGTGGTGGATATTGCACCAAAAGCATACAAAGGAGGTCATCAAGAAATCTTCGAAGCGTTGTTGGCTATTGATTTAAAAACAATAGAAAACAGAAAGATGGCAGATAAACAATTACAAATAAAAATCCCAGATTTTGGGGTTCGTCAATTTTTGTTAAAAAATCTGACACGTGATAAAGAGGGTGGTTATCGCTGGAAAATGAATTTACCTGCTATTCATAAAAACTATCAAAATATTCTAGACAACATTTTAACCGACGAGCCTTATACCGAAGCCAGTCTATTTATTCGTGGAGCACGTTCTGGTTATATCAAAGAAGAAGATGAATCTTTAATTAAAAGTATCTTTTCCGAAGCAGAAATTGTCACGATTCCAGAAGCTGGACATTGGGTACACGCCGAAGCTCCAAAAGCTTTATTAGCTACTTTTAAAAATTTCATGTCTAGTATTTAATCAAATGCAAGGAGCATTAAAAATATTTTCGCTGGCCCGTATTCCTGTTTTTGTTCATTGGAGTTTTTCTCTACTGACATTTTTCCTCCTATACTATGGTTGGTATGCCCAAATGGATTTGACTAGCTTTCTCATTTTTCTACTTTTATTTTTAGCGCTATTCGTTTCCGTTGTTTTACATGAATACGGTCACGCTCTTACCGCTCGGCACTTTGGAGTCAAAACAAAAGATATTATTCTGCTTCCTATCGGTGGACTTGCTAGACTAGAAAAACTACCTAAAAAACCGATACAAGAATTTATTGTAGCAGCAGCTGGTCCAGCGGTCAATCTGATTATTGCGCTTTTACTTGGAATGGTTTTGTGGTTTGAATATAACGGAGAGATCGGTAGAATTTTTACAACTCGCGGCACCTTAATTTTACGTTGGCATCGAGTTATCCCTATGCTATTTGTAATAAACCTTTCATTAGCGATCATGAACTTAATTCCAGCTTTTCCGCTAGACGGAGGTCGAATGTTGCGAGCCACACTGGCTATAAAATTAGGGAGATTAAAAGCTACACAAATTGCCAGTTATCTAGGACAAGGATTTTCAATACTCTTGGTAGGGTATGGAATTTATAGCAAAGATTTTATGAGTATGCTGATAGGATTTTTTCTTTTTTCTATGGCTAGAAAAGAATATCGCCTTTTAAAAACAGAAAATATTTTATCGAAACATTTAGTTGAAACAACTATGAAAACTGCTTTCCCGGTGATTTATTCCACTGATTCATTAACCAATTTTTTAGCGACTTTACCAAGCAAGCAAAAAAATGACTTCTTAGTTTTAAATCCCGATGATCAATCATTTTACGGAATCTTATCCGCAGAGAAAATACAAAAATTACGAAAAGATAAAATAGATGATCTTTTAATTGAAGCTGTCTCTAACGCTGATTTTCCAACGCTAACAACAAAACAGAACGTAGCAGAAGGACTTTCCATACTACGTTCTGTTCCGCTCGATTTTTTACCTGTTTTAAATGATAAAAAATTCGTTGGTGTCTTAGATTATGAAAGTATCAATCAGTTGTTAAAAACTAAATCCAACTGATCCCATCAAAACAAAATTACGATCAGTATCAGATCTTTCTACTCGATCTAATCCACGTGATTCACTATAAGAATATTCAAAATATGGATTGGTTACATCTCGTAAACCATAACTAGCTGTAAATCCAAAAAACAATCCTTCACTTATATAGTAAGACACTCCAGCATTGATTGCAAAATCTAATCCTCGATAAACTTTCTCATCTAATCGTACTTCTGGTTTTCCAAATACTCCATTAAAAGCGTCAGCATCTGTCCACTGTGCATAAGCAGTTTCTTCAGTTAATAATAATACCTGCTGACCATCTACTGTTATTTCTCTAAAAAATTCCTCTTGAAAGCTCAGAATATTTTGCGTAAATTCCAGATTATCCCTCCGGTAATTATGGTTAATTAAAGAAGCAAACTCTACTTGTTCATTATTAATAGCAGAGATACCAGAAAAGACCATATCACCTACCGCACCAGAACTAGCCAAAAACGCAACACTAACACCAGCATTCAGTTCGAATTTTCCATATTTCATATAACCGGTAACAGGTATTTCTAGATATGAATTGGTTACTCTTTGGGAAATGGTTCGCGTACCAACTGCTGTAGCATATTCACCGCTTCGACTAGCCGTAAAGATATAGGTAGAAGGACCATCATAGCTGTAACGACTTCCTTTTTGTGTATACATTATTTCCGCTTTAAAACCATAATGGTCCAATAATTTAAAAACAACACCTCCTGCTACATGGAAGCCAGTAAAAGTAGAAAAATCTTCTAGATCGCTTCCATCCGCTCCCTTCTCAGAAGGACCTAAAAATTGAGGTGCATTAAGTCCTACTCGAAAAGTAGTACCTATATCTTGAGCTTGACTTACCAAGCATACATTGCAAACTAAAAAAAGGAGAAAATATAGACGTAATTTCATTTTATGATTGAGTTTTAAATAATTTGAGGGCAAATATAGCCAGTAATAGGGAATAAACGAGTTCAAGTAGTTACTTAAATAACGTTAACTTCTTTTTACTATTTTATCATTGCACTTCTATACCCTGATTTTTACAAAAAAGAGCATCTTTGCGCAAAAAAGGAAACAGTTGTTATGTCCGGAAAAAATAAATTGAAAAAATTTGCTGATCTAAGCACCTTCCCAAACGTTTTTCAAAATCACGATGTTCGTCAACCTGAATTGGTAGATCATAACGACGAAAAGGTCGAAATGAAAGGGAATTGGAGAAAAAAATATTTCAAAAATGATCATCCACTCATTCTTGAATTGGCATGTGGGAAAGGCGAATATACCGTAAATATGGCCCAACAGAATCCAGACATCAATTATATTGGAGTGGATATCAAAGGTAATCGTATCTGGAAGGGTGCTACGGATGCTTTAGGTTTAGAATTAAAGAATGTGGCCTTTCTTCGTACGCGTATTGAACAAATAGAATTATTTCTTGAACCCAATGAGGTAGACGAGATTTGGATCACCTTCGCTGATCCTTTTCTAAAAAAAGGCAAGGCCAACCGTCGCCTTACTTCCCCACAGTTTCTAGATCGCTACCGAAAAATTCTTAAACCTGGTGGTCTGGTACACTTAAAAACGGACGAAAAAAGACTATCCGATTTCACACTGGAAGTATTAGAAGAAGATAAGGCAACAAATCTGCTTTATTATAAAGAAGATATTTATAGCGAACCTTTAGACTTTCCAGAATTAGATATAAAAACCTACTACGAAAAAATGCATCTCGTAAAAGGTAAGACAATTAAGTACCTGAGGTTTACTATTTAAAAACCTGCTTTTTTATTTCTCTGACTTTCTTCTGAGTTAATTCAGTCAGTATGGCAGTTTCCTGAATGGTCTTTCCTTCTTTCAGGCATTTGATGGCGAGTAGTGTTTGCTCGACTCCTTTCATAGTGCCTTTTTTTTCGCCTTGTTCAATCCCTTTTAAGAGCCCCTTTTTATATAGACCATCTTTTTCTACATCATAAGTAATTGGCATATCATCTATTATTTTTTCGGTTATTTTTTCTAAATTACGAATTCTTGATAAGATTAACAATTGTTCCAGATATTTCTTCAAATCTTTCTCCTGCTTTGCGTACTTTTTGATATTAGATAACAGGAAACGTAAGATAGTCTCGGTTTTTTCAACTTCAAATTTTGTGAGCAACGCCAGCATAATAACCGAAGGAACTTGTGAAGAAAGAAATTCTTTCGTATCCATGTCATACACACTGATCAAATCAAACCCCCGAAACAGCTCTTCCTCTCTCATTTGGTTTCGCATCGTCGGCTTTCGCTTTCCTAGGTAAATAACAACGTGATGAATCGGAAGATTATACTTACGATGAAATAACCCGTGATATTCTGACATCCTTCTCAACATTTCTGGGTCGTTCTTATTCTGAAACTCAATATGTAATAAGAATATCTTACCCTTCTTCGTTTTGACTTTATACAAAAAATCAGTCTCCCGCTCTGTGGTTTTTTGGATTTTCTCCGGTATAGCTTCGTAAGCAATTATTGTAATCCCCAACTTCTTTTCTACCAATGGTAAAAACAATTCACGCGCATTTTCTTTAAAAATTCGGTCATAGATATTACCCTTTCTATTATTATCCACTTTTTTATTTTTCATGATGAATGTTTTTTTGAAGCTCTTAAATCCTTCACATTCATTTGCACCGCAGACTTTCCCCTCCATATATTTTTTTCTAGTGTATAACAAAGTTCAAAATTCCCAACAGGCAATTCAAAAAATCGTTCCCCTAAACCAAAACCAATTCCCGCAATCACTCGCTCATCCTCTGGTGATTTAACCGCTAACTTTAAGTGGTTATTTTTTAGAATATATGTTCCTCCTGCATCCATTAAATTCTTAGTAACAAAAACAGGGTTTCGATTTTTGGGTCCAAAGGGTGCCAAGCGTCGTACTTGATTCCAAAGTTTTAAACTAATTTTCTTCGCTGGAAGAATCATTTCTACTGGAATGACGGGAGATTTTTCTAGTGGCTTGATCGTTTGACTTACTTCTTTTTCAAAAGCCAACTGAAAGGCTTTAAACTTTGTTCTTTTTAACGTCAATCCTGCGGCAAATTGATGTCCTCCAAAATTTTCTAACAAATGACTACAGGCGGATATTCCCTTATGAATATTGTAGGTACTAATCGACCGAGCTGAACCGACTAAATTACCTTCGTGTTCTGTTAATAGAATAACGGGAAGTTGATATCTTTCTACCATCCTACTGGCCACAATTCCAATGACTCCTCGATGCCAATTGGAGGAACATAGCACAATACTATTGGCCTTTCCAAACTCTGGACTGTCTTCCCACTGCTGACGAGCTTCCATTAGAATTTGTTGATCTAATAATTTTCGCGCTTCATTTTTATGTTGTAAAACACTCGCCTTTTGTTCGGCTATCTCCTCATCATTTTCTAATAATAAATCAACCGACAACATTGCATCATCCAACCGACCTGCAGCATTGATTACTGGTCCTACGCCAAAGACCAAATCACTTACGGTGATCTCTGTTTCTTTTTTCCGTGGCGCTAAAATATGTCTAAGACCTGGTCGTAAATTCGTATTTAACTGCGCTAATCCAGCACGTAATAAAATCCGATTTTCTCCCAATGCTGGAACAATATCACAGGCCGTTCCAATCGCGATAAGATCCAACAAAGGATACCAAATCGACGGATCTTCTTTTCGAAATTGAGCAAAAGCTTGGATTAATTTAAAGCTTACTCCGGCCCCACAAAGTCGAGTATCTGGATAAGCACAATCTGATCGCAATGGGTCTAGCACCGCTACTGCCGCTGGTAGCTTTTCTCCTGGCAAGTGATGATCACAAATAATCGCATCTATTTGATTTTCGTTCGCATAAGCAATGGAATCAATTGCCTTAATACCACAATCCATAGCGATGATTAAATCTACGTTTTCTTCGACGGCAAAATCAATTCCCGCTTTGGAAATCCCGTATCCCTCTCGATAGCGATCCGGAATGTAGCAAACCAGATCGTCTGTATAATTTTTTAAAAACTGATACATCATCGCCACAGAGGTCGTTCCATCCACATCATAATCTCCATATAAGAGAATTCTATCTCCATTTTGGATCGCAAAATCTAGCCTTTGGACGGCCTCCATCATATCCTTCATTTTGAAAGGATCATGCAAGCCATCAAGCGTAGGAGACAAAAACGCTTCCGCGGCTTTGACCGTTCTAATTCCACGATTGACCAGCATTCGAACGATCAGCGGATCAATTGCTAACTCGCGAGACAAGGTTTCTACTAAAAGAGGGTGGTCGATCTGTTTTTTCCAACGTTTTTTCATGTTTTTTTCTACTAAGATGCTCTCAGAACGAGAATTCCATAAAATAAAAAATATTTTTTTCATATTTTTTTAAACACAATACGAATCAGGGATTGAAAATAAATATATGAATTAAAGAAACATCATCTTCTAATCGAATTTGGGATATTTTTGCTTCTTGCTACTCGCTATTTGCTTCTTGCTCCCTTCTTTCGCGATAGAAGAGATGAGCTAATGCTAATTAGCGAACCCGAATGGACGGGTGGCCAAGCAAGCGACAAGAAGCATTTACCAAAGCCCTTTTTTATTATTAAATGGAAATTTAACTCCTGATTTGCATAAATTATTTGAAAACAGAAGAAGGCGAATGCAATTTTTTTAATAAAAAGTCTGTTTAAATTCTGTGCTGGCAGAATTGGTTTACAACGCTTATATTTGCATAGGAATGTTGAATAAATAAATTACGACTCTATCCTTTTTATTTAGTCGTCATTCCATAGAGAAAACATGAGGCGAAGTTTTTTTGTTATTCTTATTCCTCCCCGACTGACCGTAAAGTAGGTTTCCAATTTCAGCTAATAATTTTAATGGATTTGGTTATCTGATTACCTTAATTTTTTCACTTAAAATATCCTGGTGACAGTAAATCGTATGAACCGCATTTTACTTTTTATTTCCGTACTTCTACTCTGTAATATTCCTCTGACTGGACAAACCTTTGATGCCAATACCTTGGTCCTTGGAAAAATCAATAATAGGGTTTCTCTTGAAAAAGAAATTACCATCCAACTCAATGTCAGATATATGACCAGCGATACGGAGGAATATACTTCCAATATCTTAGAAGATGGAACTTTCGCCTTTGGGATTAATGTTCGTGAACCTCAGTATGCTACGCTCATCTACAGTCGAGAAAAAAAGCTAATCTATTTAGAACCCTATGATACCCTAGGAATCAATATCAATGGAGGTACTTATCCTTACAATGTATTATTTGGTGAACGAGGAGGGGGAAACAATACTTTCTTAGCGGAATATTTAAAAGAAAATCCGAAAGAACTCAATCAATTTAAAAAAGTACAATTTAGAAAAGAGATTTTTTGGTATTCTACCTTGCCACAACAAGACAAGGATATGCGGAATACTACTCCAGAGTCTTTTGCTGGAAAACTTCAGCAGAAAAAAGATCGAGCTTTCGCCAAATTAGATTTCTATCGTAAAAATAATCAACAAGGGCTGACGCCTGACTTCGTTAATTTTATGGAGACAGAGTTTATGTATGAATGGGCTTACAATAAGCTAATGTTTGGGCACCTTTACAAAGGGCGTTATGATCTACAAGAATCTTATTTTTCATTTTTAGATGAAATTCCACTAGTTGGTGGATCGATCGGGAATCATTTATATCGAGATTATGTGCTCGCTGTAGTTAATTATCGTTATGAGAAAGGAGGAGATTTAACCGCTCCATATGTCAAGCAGTATGATTTTGCTACCAATAATTTGATCGGTAATACACAAGCTTTTGTACAGTCGGAAATGTTGTACAAAGCATTTTTAGATAAAGAATTGGATAGCGTTTTAGGACGATACTGGGCTTTTATCGATAATACCGAACATCTAGACTATGAAGCAAAAGTAAATTATGCCTATCAAAAAGCTACTCGATATGCGGAAGGTTCTCCAGCACCAGATTTTACGTTGCCGGATATTAATGAAAATACGATCCAACTTGCACAATACGGCGGAAAGGTTGTTTATCTGAATTTTTGGGCTAGCTGGTGTCGACCATGTATGAAAAAGATGACCAATCTAAAACCTTTCATTAAGGAGATGGAAAATCAAGGTATCGTTATTCTCAATGTTTCTCTTGATCGTAATGCGGAAGATTGGCAAAAAACAGTCAAAAAGATGGGATTTGGCGGTGTTCACGTGATGGCAGATGGAGATATTGATTCCGATATAGCACAGAAATATGAAGTTCGGATACTACCTCAGTATTATATTGTAAATAAGAATGGTAGTTTTGCTCAACGTCCTCCCAAAAACGATCTAACG
>CALKJE010000276.1 GCA_937995675.1 uncultured Saprospiraceae bacterium | reverse complement strand
ACTAAGTTACTATGATCTTGTAATTTGATGGGTGCTTTACCATGCGCTTCGTTCTTAGGCATTCCAATATATTCGGTGGTTCCTAATATTTCTACATGATTTTGAATCACAATACCATTATGGATCACGGTAATATACGCCGAAGATGTTTTTATTCCGTCTTTATTAAAACGTGGCGCTCGAAAAATAATATCATAAACTTCCCATGCTCCTGGTGCTACTGAAGCATTCACCAAAGGCATATACTGTTTATAAATAGCACCTGCTTGTCCATTAGAGTAGGTACGATTTTCATAACTATCCAAAATTTGAACTTCGTATCTAGATTGCAAAAATACGCCACTATTGCCTCTCCCCTGTCCTTCACTCTCGATCACTGCTGGAGATCTCCATTCCATATGCAATTGAATATCTCCAAAATATTGTCGGGTCTGAATATCTCCTGTTCCCGGTTTTACAGTCATCGCGCCATCCTCAACAGTCCAACTCGCAGGATTACCAGACAAGTCTGTAAAAGCATCTAAGTTGCTACCATCAAAAAGGACAATGGCATCAGAAGGCGCAGTGTGCATCTTTCCAGGCGTTACAACTCGAGGTTCTGGTTCCCATACCTCCGTATCTTTTGGATCGGTGGTTTGAGCCATCAGTAATTGCGTCATTAATAAAACAACAAATAAAGAGAGGATATTTTTCATGAATCTGATTTTTTATTTCTCTACAAAGTTAAGGAGATTGTTTAAGTATTGGAAAAATTATTCCCTAACTAAATTTTTGATTTACTTAATCTGATCTATTTCCCAAAAATACTGCATAAGCGCGGTAAGTGTATGTGGATGCTGAATCTTTCGATCAATAATTAATTGTCTAACTTCCTCCTGAGGAAGACATACCACTTCAATTTGTTCAGCAGGATCTAAATCCAATTCTTCTTTGACCAATACTACATCCATCGCAATATACTGATGTAAAAGACTATCCATAAAAACTGGATTGGACTGAACGGGGCCCAAGTATCGCCATTGGGTAGAAGCATAACCCGTCTCTTCTAATAGTTCTCTGGCACATGCGGCTTGTATATCTTCTCCTTCCTCTACCATTCCTCCAGGAATTTCCAAGGTTTCTTGCCCAATCCCAAATCGAAATTGGCGGACTAAAATAATTTCTTGATTAGGAGTAATGGCTAAGACATTAGCCGAGTCTACGGTTTCCAAGACAGTAGCTTTTAGAATATGTCCATTTCGGCTGTTCTTTTGATGATCAATCCGTATTTTAAAAATACCCAGATCAGGTCCAGATTCTGATTTTAAGCATTGATAAGGAGGCATAGAATTGCTTTAGTTATGTATATATAAATCATGGGGACTGTTCTAGATTTGGTGTTTTTCAAGCGCAAATTCAACCTCAAAGACAATTTCAAGCTTCCCATCCGCTTTTGCCGTTCCTTTCCTTTGTCGTGCTGTTGCACTCCACTCTCCTTCGTCGAGATCAGTCAGTCATCTTTAACGTAAAAGATTTTTTTAGCAACCTGAATATCAGTCGATTACAAGTCTTCGTTTTTAGGTTTTGAGATTGAAATTGAAGTTGTTTTTGAAGTTTTAAATTTATTTTGACACATTTTTTATTGAAGAGTCCAAAATCAAGGGTTTAGAACTTAATCTTAACCCCACATTTACATTAATCATTTCATAAAAAAAGGCTTTATCATCTCTGACAAAGCCTTTGTACCCACGACTGGAGTCGAACCAGCACATCCTAATCGGACACTAGGCCCTCAACCTAGCGCGTCTACCAATTCCGCCACGTGGGTGGTTGGATCGGCAAAGTTAATAACATTTTTTAATTAAGAAGGGTTCCTCTATAAAGAATTTTTATGTCACAATAGAAAAAACTTAATTAAATCACCTCTTTAATACCCAGCTTTGAAAGTTCCTTTCCCTCAATGACTCCCACCTCTCTCCTCTGAAATGACCAAAATTCTTTTCTTTCATAAGCACTCCTCTCATTTAAATGATCAAAGTAAACCGTCACAGTAAATATGTAAAACATTGAATATAACATATTTATTATGTATAATTGCTTTACATCTTACTATTTACGACCCCATCCTCTTTAAATCCAGTAATACTTTATACTATTGGTTATCCCTAATGACTTGAGTTTATACATCTATTTTAATGATGTATAACACAAGATGGTCAAATTACTCCATGAACTAAAAATATTACTTATGTCTGTATTTTTACTTTTCCTTATCGTGTTAACAAGTGTTTGTTTTTCTACCATTTTCTTAATGGAACAAAAACCAGAAGAGGCTAAATCAAGCATCACCAAGCCATCTTCCATCTCTTCTAAGAAGGCCAGTCCTTTGACAGTGGTTAGCACAAAAGAAGATAGAGCCCTTCAAGAAAGCAATATCATTTAATTTTTTTATTAGAAAATCTAAACGAAAGATAGGTTGTATTATCACAAGTCTGTTCTTAAGAACGACGATTCGCTAGTGCATCGCTACGTAAGCGTTGGAGAAATGGAGAAGCAAAAATAAAGTTCTCCAGGAAAGAATTATCGGTATCCATCACTTCGTCCTTATTTCCCTGCCAAGCGATTTGGCCTTCGTTCAGCAGTGCAATATTATCCCCGATACCCATTACAGAGTTCATATCGTGGGTATTGATCACGGTCGTGATATTATTTTCGTAGGTAATACTCTGAATCAATTCATCGATCAATAAAGCCGTTTTAGGATCTAATCCAGAGTTGGGTTCATCACAAAACAAATATTTAGGTTCTAAGACAATCGCTCGTGCAATTCCTACTCTCTTTTGCATTCCACCACTGGTCTCGCTCGGATAACGATCATTTACCCCCACCATTTCAACTCTATCGAGACAATAGTTCACTCGATCAAGTTTTTCTTTTTTAGTTTTATTTGTAAACATATCCAATGGAAATCGGATATTTTCTTCTACCGTCATTGAATCAAATAATGCTGATCCTTGAAAAAGCATTCCGACTTCCATTCTAATCGCTCGTTTTGCATTTTCATCCATCGCGGTAAAATCACGATCGCCATAAAGGATTCGTCCTTGAGTAGGCGATAATAATCCAACCAATAATTTGAGTAATACCGTTTTTCCCGCTCCACTCTTTCCAATGATAAGATTGTTCTTACCTGCGTAAAAATTAGTGGAAATTCCCTTCAAAACTTTAGTCTCTCCAAAAGACTTAAACACATTTTCGGCAATGATCATAATTTTCTATTGCGTTAATAACATGGCAATCATATAATCTGATAGTAAAATCAGAATATTACTATAAACAACCGCTTGTGTACTAGCGGCACCAAGTTCGATACTTCCTCCTTTTACATAATATCCCTGATAGGCGGCTACACTGGTCAGAATAAAAGCGAAAACGACCGCTTTTACAAACATCATAAAAACATTATAAGGAACAAAAAAGGACTGTAATCCTAGCACATATTCTGCTTGCGTAATCATACCTCCCGCTACACTGGCAATCAAACCTCCCGAAATACTCATAAAAGCTGCAATACAGACCAACATAGGAATAACAACGATGGCAGCTAGGACTTTTGGGGTAATCAAATACGCCGCCGTATTTACGCCCATAATTTCCATCGCATCAATATGTTCTTTCTGCCGCATACCACCGATTTCGGCAGCAATATTCGATCCTACCTTTCCAGCCAAAACCAGACAGGTAATCATCGGCGCCATTTCAATAATCGTGGTATCTCGAACAATATACCCAATATAATACGCTGGAATAAAACTGTCTTGTAGTTGATAGGAAAACTGGACAGCAGTTACTGCTCCAATAAATACGGAGATTAAACAGATGATAATTAACGAACCAATACCTATATCATTCATCTGTCGCATCATCTCCTTCCAGTACATGGCTGGCTTCTCAGGTCGAGAAAGCGCCTGCTTTAGCAACAATAGGTATTGACCAATATGAAAAAATAAGCTTTTGAACATAGATTTATCCTAAATGGGACGCAAAAATAAAGAAATAAGTTTGTTTTGGCTGATTTATATTTTCTTTATTTTTTTAGTTGTCTTCTTTTAACGTACTGAGGGCATAATTAGTTAAGAACTTGTCTAAACTTCCATTAATTAGCTGCAATTGGCAAATTTGATTCTGTATTTCGTTAAAAAGCCTCGCTGATGCTAAGGCATCGCCTGCGTTTTTTGCCTAATTCATAATCAAATTTCCTCAATTTCGCACAATCATGAAAATTTAGACAAGCTCTGAGAGTTCGTTCTTTTTTTTTATTATTGCTAAAAAAAGAAATGAATATTATTATTACGGGAGCGACAAAGGGAATTGGGAGAGCAATCGCTGAAAAATTTGCCCAACAAGGCTTCAATCTTGCACTTTGTGCGCGTAACGCGAGCGATCTTAAACAATGTAAAAAGGACTTAGCGGAAGCTTATCCTAAGATTCAAATTCTGACCAAGAAAACAGATATGAGCAAACCTAAACAGGTAAATGCTTTTGCAGAATTTGTCAAAAAACACTGGAAAAAGATTGATATCTTGGTGAATAATGCGGGTGTTTTCTTACCCGGTGAGATTTTAAAAGAAAAAGAAGGAACACTAGAAAGTCAGATTAACACCAATCTATACTCTGCTTATCATCTCAGTAGAGCGATTGCACCACTCATGGTTCGTCGCAAATCCGGCTATATTTTCAATATGTGTTCGATTGCTAGTCAGATTGCTTATCCAAATGGTGGTTCTTATAGTATTTCAAAATTTGCCCTTTATGGTTTTTCAAAAGTCTTACGAGAAGAACTGAAGGATAAAGGCGTTCGGGTGAGTGCTATTTTACCTGGTGCAACTTGGTCTGCTTCTTGGGCTGGTGTAGATTTACCGAAAGAGCGATTGATGCAAGCCAACGATATAGCAGAAGCGATTTGGGGTGCTTGGCAAATGAGTAAATCAGCTGTAATGGAAGAGATTATTTTGAGACCTCAATTGGGAGATTTATAATTTTTTTTATTGACATTAAAATAAAACAGCGAAAATGAACAAGGCCATTTCCGCTGTTTTTATTCTATTTAATTATTATTTTTTTAATCGTCTTTACTAGCGAAGATTGATTTGTCTTCTGCTCTAAAAATATACGCTCCTCCCTTTCGATCAGATTGGTAAGCACCAATAAATATATCTTCTCCAGACATTGCCACACTGCTACCGAATAGGTCTCTTGGCGAACCATCCATTGCATTCATTTTATTGGCCAATCCCCAGTTATTTTTTCCTTCTTTGTCTTTTCTAAAAAGATAAGTTGCGCCCATTCCCATTTCATGACCTTCACTTCCAACTAATAGATAGGCTCCACTCATCGCAATTGTTTTACCAAAACGATCATCCATATCTGCATCTAATGGTTGTACTTTTTTTAGTTCTCCCCAGTTATTTTCCCCACCAAGATTTCTTTCAAAAACATATACTGCTCCCATAAATCCATCAACTCCTTCTGCTCCTACTGCGAGATAATCATCTGATAAAGCAAGGCTACCTCCGAAACGATCTTTCGCTTTTCCATCCGAAGAGAAAATCTTTAAAGTTTGATCCCAACCTTCTTCTTTTCTTTCGTAGATCAAAATAGAACCCGCTTTATTATCACGATTAGCACCGACTACTAAAGTATTGCCACTTAATGCTACGCTGCTTCCAAATCGATCATTGGCAGCACCTTCTTCATCGTGGATTTTAGCTTCAAATTTCCACTGATCGTCTTTTAACTCATAAGTATAAACAGCTCCAGCAGATCTTCCTTTATCATCTTCTCCATAAGCACCGACAGCAATCCGTCCATTATTTACAGTAATACTTGTTCCGAAATAGTCTCCAGAAGATTTATCTGGTGCCATGATTTTTTGTACTTCACCCCAAGCATCTTCACCGCCAGCTTGTCGATTAAAAATATATACCGCTCCGGCAAAATCGTCGTGACCTTGTGCAGTTACAAATGCATAATCTCCTTCAATTGCCACCTGTCCCCCAAAATTATTAAACGCTTCTCCGTCAGAAGCCAATAGTCTTTCTCTCAACATCCAAAGGTCTGTTTTTTCATCTGCTCGAAAGTAGATATAAGCTGCTCCAGCTTCTGGTCCACGCTCATCATCCGTCCATGCGCCAATGATACTATAGTTTCCAGAAACCGCTACTGACTTACCAAAATTATCTTGATAGTTAGCCCGTGTGGCCATTAATTTAGTTCCTTCTTCTGCTTCTTGAGCAGAGAGTACCGTAGAATTAGATAATGAAAAGAGGCTTAAAAATAAGGTAAGGGAAAGTGGTTTAGCACATCGTAAAAATGTCTGCATCTAATGGTTATTTTTATGGTTATAAAAAGCAGGGATAAAACAGAGGAGATAAAACAGAGGGGAATTTCGTATTCCATTAAAAACAACTTCTATGCCAGTTATCTTAAATTCTATTCTAAATTCTTAGATTTTGTGACAAGCTTTTAAGGATGTTTTAATAGAATTCTCAATAAAATAAAAAAGAGCAGATCCACCTTTGTGAATCCGCTCCTAAAATACTCCTATATTTTTTATAACCTTATTAATAAAGTTCTTTCCTTAGAAGGTAATCGAAGTAGTTTTCTGAACACTTCCTCCCTTGGTTTTCAATTTCAGTACCGCGGTGTGTGTTCCTCGATTAATCGTATGGATTACTTCTACACGACCACTACTTGCGTTAAAATTAAAGTTAGTAATCTTTGTACCGTTAACCGTTAGCGTAATTTCAGACTTTGACTTTACGTTTTTAGTCAATCCTACGATTCGTGTTTTCGCCGTATTCGGGTTAAAAGGATCCGCAGAAGGCTGACTCATCGTCAATGCATCAATTACTGGTTTAGCGACTTTTGTTGTACCAATGCTACCTGGCTTAC
>CALKJE010000275.1 GCA_937995675.1 uncultured Saprospiraceae bacterium | reverse complement strand
TGCAGCAAACAATCGTAGGACGCGGCGCCAGTTAAATTTGGGTTCCATGTCTTTGAGAATCTCTGCTAATTTTTCGGCTAAACCAGCAGGGAGATTTCCGTAGTTTCGGTATTTGTGTTTGACGCGTTCGGCGGTTTGTTTGATGATTCGGTTGGCTTGATATTCGGCGATTTTTCTTTCTCCTTCGCTCATTTTTTCAAATTCTTCCCAGAATTTATGGCGTTGTAATGCTTCGTTTTCGCCATCCAATAAATCTTTAATTCTTAATTGACTAGATCCGTCTTTTCCTGCAGGTCCTAATTTATCGACTGCCGCTTCAAAACTCATTTGCGGTTTTTGTTTCATGGTTTTATCGAGTTGACGATAGTAGTATCCAACGTCTTTATCTCGATCTAAGGTAATCCCATACATTGGTTGGAGATAGTCAAAATTTTCTAAGACGATTCCACCCGTCGGTAATTGTGCTTTTGCAATATATTGATTCACTACCAAATCTGCCGCAATATTAAAGAGTGTTTTATTTGGATAATTTTTCATAATAAACAAATGCTTCAGTACGATGTGTAGCATTTCGTGTTTGATCAATCCGTAGCGATGTTCTTCAGATAGGGTGCTCCAAAATTCAGCGTTGACAATTAGCTTTATGTTTTGTCGATTCATAAGTGCAACGGCGGCGGTATCCGTCTGGGTAGAAATCTCCTTGGGTAGGCCCATCATAAAGTGCCCGTAGAAAGGTTCTGCGAGGAGGAGTTTGATGCTAGTTTTGGAAATGGAGTCGAGCATATATTATTGTTGAAATGTTGAAACGCTGCGCTTGTTGAATCGTTGATTTTTTAAAAATAATGACTAAGTTTAATACCTCTTTATTCAATTATACTTCCTTCAAAGCTCTTTCTAGTACAGTAAGATTAGCAATATATTCACCTCTATATTTCCAACCTTCACTTAGTTCTGCCCAATTTTTTTGTCTATTAATTGCAAGTTGAATTATTGGTTTATTTCTTTCATCAATTTTACCTTCATCAACTAATTGACCAAAACCAGTTGCAATTACAGAAATATCGACCGTAAAAATATATTGATAATCATCAAAATCATCATCTGTTATTTGCTTTCTGATTAATCCTTTATCAAGAATATTTTCATTGTATTCTGAAATATTCAACTCACTAACACTTTCAATTGTCCATTGTAAACATTCATAAGTCGGTGAATTTGGATTTTCTTTTTTCCAATCTCTAAATTCAGCTAACGCCATATCTCCTTCATCAGAACCAAATGGTGCTAATTCATCTATACAACTCCAAAAAAAATCTTCAGGAATAAGTTCAATTGCTCTTTTATGAGCGTGGTCTTTTTGGATTCCGTATACTTCTTCCATTTTTGTACTTTCTAATTAGTTAGAATCAAATAATAATCACAAGATAGTGCGAATATTTTAATTAATCAACAAATTAGTTATTTTATTTTAAATAATCATCAAAAAAGTGTCACTAAGTAATAGTTACCCAATGACACTCTCTTTTTAATAAGCAATTAAAGTGATGCTTTTCTACGCCCCACCCGCTTCGATGATTGGCTGTGTGCCTTGTTCGCTACAAAGAACGACGAGCAGATTGGTGACAAGCTTACGTTTATCTTCAGGTGTAAAAGAAACGATCTCTTTATCTTCTAATTGATTAATGGCCATTTCGACCATGCCGACGGCACCTTCTACGATTTCGGTACGAGCGGAGATGATGGCACTTGCTTGTTGACGTTGAAGCATCGCCGCTGCGATCTCTCTAGCGTAGCTTAGGTGATTGATTCGACTTTCCATGATTTCGATACCTGCTTGGTCGAGTTTTTCTTGGATTTCGATTTTAAGGTTTTCGGCGACCACTTCTGTATGCGTGATGAGCGAGTGTGCTCCTTCATCCGCTTCATAAGGATACTTCATGGCCAATCCACGGAGCGCGGCTACACTTTGGCGTGTTAAAAATTTCCCAAAATCTTCAACATCAAAATAGGCAGCATAGGTATCTTTGATTCGCCAAATAACAATGGCACTGATTTGAATCGGATTTCCTTTTAAGTCATTTACTTTGATCATTTCTGTTTCAAAGTCCTGTACTCTTAAACTGGCTCGTGTTCGCTTAAAGAAAGGAATGGTCCATCGGTAACCATCTTGTTTGTCGGTACCGACATAGCTACCAAAAAACATTTGTATGATTGCTTCATTGGGTTCGATGACATAGAGTCCTCTTGATATAAAGAGTAGGATAAAAATCGTAGGAATGATTAACACTATATTTTCTGGTCGGTCTATGGGCGTTCCACTATTGAAAATCTTATTAGCCATAAACAGTGCAAAAACGAGGAGTATTAATGCTACAATCCAACCGTTAATTGAAAAACCTTTTTTTTCTTTCATGATATTTACTTTAGTTCTTTGGCCAAAATACGAATTAAAGATTCAGTGGCAAAACTATCTCGACTAAGTGGTTATTTTTTAGGACTAGTGTTTAGTGATGCTGTTGGTTTTTGTTGGGTTTGAGGGTGTGTTTTTTTTCTCGCGGAGGACGCAAAGGCGCAGAGACACTTAATCGTGTATATCGTAATCGTGTTTTTTTTCGCGCAGAGACGCAGAGACACTCAATCGTGTATATCTTTTATCGTGTATATCTTAATCGTGTTTTTTCGCGCAGAG
>CALKJE010000274.1 GCA_937995675.1 uncultured Saprospiraceae bacterium | reverse complement strand
AAGAAGTACCAATTGAAGTAACAAAGAATGTTACAAAATTCAAAGAAGTAGAAGTAATCAAAGAAGTAGCTAAACCAATAAGTGAAAAAGTAGAAGTGGTTAAAACTGTGTCTGTTCTTCAGGAAGTACCGGTAACCTTAGTAAACACAGTGGAAGTACTTAAGCCAATTGAAGTTACTAAAGAAATTCCTACTACCGTGACTAAAGAAGTTCAGGTCACCCGTGATGTTATTAAAGAAGTACCGATCGAAGTAGTAAAAGAAGTAGAAGTCATTAGCGAAGTAGAGGTAGAAGTTACTAAAGAGGTAGAAGTGATCAAAGAAGTGATCAAAGAAGTAGAAGTGATTAAAGAAGTGCCGATCGAAGTAATTAAAGAAGTAGAAGTATTTAGAGAAATTGAAGTCATCAAGGAAGTTCCCGTAGAAGTAATCAAAGAAGTTCAAGTCACTAAAGAAGGAGAAGAAATTAGTCGAGCAATTGTAGATCGTCCTAACTTAAAAACCTATAGAACAGGTAAAGAAAGAATGATCAGATCTGATAAGAAATATACGGAAAGAGAATTGACTACTATTAACGACAGATTAGAATCTAATGAGGTTATTCCTCCAACGCCAGTTGACAGAGAAGATGATTATCTAAAGTGTTCTGAATACGAAGGCAGAGAGATCAATGATAAGAAAAATAACGTTGCCTTCTTTAAGCACGATAATGGCAAATATTATTTTGCACTCTATGATAAAAATGGAGGAGTAAAATTACGTAGTGAAGGTTTTGTAACTGCAAAAGAAAGAGACCAAGAATTATCTGGTGTCGTTAGATTAAACAACAATCCAGCTTTTTATTCTAAAATTGAACGTGGCAATTTTTACATGAACGTATTGAAGGATGAAACAGGAAGAGAAGTGGGACGGAGCTGTATGAAGACCATCAAACCTGCAGTCAAAAAAACAGAAACCAAAGCAATTATTATAGAGGACAAAGAAGATGATTATCTACCTTGTAAAGAATATGAAGGTAAAAAAGTAAATGATAAGACCAATAATGTGGCATTGTTCAAACATGATAATGGACAATTTTACTTTGCTATGTACCATCAGGATGGTAGTGTAAGACTTAGAAGTGAAGGTTTTAGAACTTCACAGGAAAGAGATCAGGAATTGTCAGGAGTGCTAAGATTGCGTGACAACCGAGACTTCTACAATGTAATCACAAAAGGATCTTACTCTATGGAGATTCTTAAAGACGAAACAGGAAGAGAAGTAGGAAGAAGTTGTTTACTGAAAGCAGCACCTGCTAAAACGACTACCAGTACTGCCGGAACTCCTACTAAAACAACTACAACCAGTGACGCTGGGAAAATCTTTACAGATGCTGTTTATGGATTTAAGTCCAACTACCTTGAAATCATCGAAGGTATCGGACCAAAAATTACCAGTGTCTTACATAAGGCTGGAATCATTACCTGGAAACACGTTGCAGATAGTGCTCCTGCTAAGCTGAAAAAGACTTTGGACGAGTCAGGCACTAAATTCAAAATGAGACATTACGACACCTGGCCAACTCAAGCTGGATATGCACACATCGGAGATTGGACAAAATTCATTAGTTTCCAAAAAGATTTGGGTGGTGTATCCAAACTAGAAACAAAGGTTAATACTGTTAAAGCAGATGAAATTTACACTGATTCTATTTACGGTTTAAAATCTGATAATCTTCAAATTATTGAAGGTATTGGACCAAAAATCAATGAAGTTTTAGCTGCTGCAGGTATCAAAACATGGAAACAATTAGCCGATGCTAGTGTCTCCAATATTCGAAAAATATTAGATGACGCTGGTTCAAAATTTAAAATGCATGATCCTACTAGCTGGCCAGAACAAGCTTCCTTTGCTACCTCAGGAAAGTGGCAAGAATTAATCGGATTCCAAAAAGTATTAGATGGCGGAAAAGATGACAATAGTGGAGTAACAGATTCTAAACTGGAAAAAATTTTAGTAAAAAAAGGTAAAATGTAAATCAATCATTTTACTAAGGTTTAATGTAAAACTACTTATTACTGTTAAGGGAATACATCTTTCGATGTATTCCCTTTTTTATTGCTACTCTTTCTTACTTCTATAAAACATCTAAAGCAAATAATCATTTCCAAAATTCATTATCCTCTTTTTTGGACTAATTTTAGTATGAATAACGATGGATAACCCTGTTCTAACAGGGTTGCCTTGAGATTTCCATTATACCAGTCATATTTAAATGCTGGATTCTATATTTTTTGCTAAAAAGTAAAATATGAATATTGCTAAGATTACCATTCTCTGTCTTTTATTAATGACAGCTTTTACGGCCTCAGCTCAAACTAAAAAGACGAGCATGCAGGACGCTAGAAAACAAGCACTCGAACGTGCGATGAAGGCACGCAAAGGCGAAAGCGTAGACCCAACACCGATTGAATCAATAGAAGAACAATCAAAAATCAGTATCGAAGATGTCCATCGTGCTGCCGCTCCAGACGCTGGAGAGGCTATCGACAACGTTGCTGAAACTACCGACAAAGTAGTCAAAGAGACAAAAAAAATGTCTAAAAGAGAAAAGAAAAAATTAAAGAAGAAAAAAGAAAAAGCGAAGGATCTTCCTAAAACAACAACACCGGAGGTCAAAACTCCTGTACAAGAAGAAAAACCTTACGTTATTACTCGTCCATCTACAAAACCCAAACAGGAAAAAGTAGAAATCACGGAAGAAGAAGTTCTTCAATCATCTGACTTTAACCCTAGCAATACGGAAACACGGAGTGTTCCTATGGAAGCTCATGAGCAAACACAAACTAATACAACGGCAAATAGTACACCTTCTCCATCTAGCAAACATCTGAAAGCAATGGAGGAAAAAAGAAAAAGAGAGGAAGCTCGACTAAATGAACTACAAAATTTACGTCGACAAGAAGAAGAAAGACAGGCAGCTATCGCCGCAGAAGCAGCTAAAATGGATCAGTTAATTCGTGATCAAGCCAACGAAAAAGCGCGCCTAGAAGCGCTAAAACAAGAAAAAGAATTAGAAACACAACGACTTCAAACTCAAAGAGAAGAAGCCGCTCGATTGGCTAAAATCGAAGAAGCTCGTAAAGCAGAAGAACGTAGACTAGCAGAATTAGCAGCTGCTCGTAAAGCAGAAGCATTACAAATAGAATCGCTAAAAGCAGAAGAACGTAGACTCTCAGAATTAGCGCATCAAAGCAAAGCTGAAGAAGCTCGAATTAAAGCATTACAAGATCAACTTATTTTAGAAGAAGCTCGTAATCAAAAAGCACGAGAAGAACAGCAAAAACTTGCAGAAATAGAACGTCAAAGAGTTGCAGAAGAAAAAAGATTGGAACGTCTAAAAGCAGATCAAGAAGCAGAGCTTGAACGTCAAAAAGCTATCAAAGCAGAACAAGAACGCTATGCAGAATTAGCAAAACAACGAGCTCAACAAGAAGCAGAATTAGCAGAGCTAAAAAGACAAGGAGAACTTGAAATCATTCGCTTGAAAGCAGAGTCTGAAGAGCAGGCACGACTTAATCAACTAGCGGAAGAAAAACGAATCGAAGAACAGCGAATTGCGGATCTCGAAAAATTAAAAATAGAAGAAGCTGCTCAACAGCAAGCTTACTTAGAAGAACAAGATCGATTGGCTGAAATGGAAAAAGCACGAATCAGACAAGAAACCGAATTAGCAGAACTAAAACTAAAAGGAGAATTGGAAGCTGTCCGATTAAAGAATGAAGCCATCCAACAAGCACTGGCCGCAGAAAGAGCGCAAAAAGAATTAATCGAAAAACAAAAACGACAAGAAGAAGCGCTTCGTGAAAAAATTGCTAAAGAAAAAGAAGCCAAACGATTGGCTGAAATCAAACGTGTTCAAAAAGCAGAAAAAGAGAAAAAAGAGTTGTTGAAAAAACAACAAAAGGAAGAGAAAAAACGACAAAAACAGCTTGAGAAAGAACGTAAACGTCTTGATAAACTAGAGAAAGAACGAATTAAAGAGGAAGCCAGATTAGCCGAAGAACTTAAGAAGCGTAAGATTCAAGAAGCTAAAATGGCCGAAGAAGAAAAACAACGAAAGGCAGAACAAATTGAAAGAGTAAGAAAAGAAAAAGAAAAAGTTGAAGCGCAAGCTGCTGAAGCTGAAGCAAAAAGACTAGAGGCAGAAGAGAACGCACGTCTGCAAAGACTAGAAGCTGAAGAAAGAAAAGTACAAGAAGCAGCAGCAGAAAATGCAGCAGCAGAAGCAGCAATGAAAGCACAAATGCAAGCAGACAAACTCGCAGCAGAAGCACTACTTGCCGAACAAGAAGTAGAAGAACTGGCTCAAGAAAAAGCTATCCAAGAAGAAGCCGCTCGACTAAAACAACTAGAAGAAGCTGCTATTCAAATGGAAACACCCGCAATGCCTGAACCAACCACTCCAGCAGTAGAACCTGTTCTTGATGAGATGGAAATAAAAATGGAGACGGAAGTAAAAACAGAAATGGAAATAGAACCCGCTCCTGTTGAGGTAGAAATGCCAAAAATAACAATCAACAAGCCGACTGCCATAGAAGCGCCTATTTTCTCTAATGTTCAAACCATAGATGCTGCCAACTTTAACATTGCCAACTTCGCTGGAAAGATGGTCGTACTTAATTTCTGGAGAAGCGATGATCCTGGATCTATGGATATCATTCCTACTTTAAATAGTATGGTAGATAAATACCAAGGAAAAAATGTAGTATTTATCGGTATCTCTACCGATGATTCAGCAACCGCAATGGCTGCTGCTCAAGCTGCTGGATTTAAATACCAAATTATCGCTAACGGTTCAGATATTATCTCGAACATGTATATTTCTAAATTTCCATCACACGTGGTACTAGACGAAAAGGGGCAACGACTCGCAACTTTCTCTAAAAATTCACCACAGGTATTAGCTGGACTAGAACATACCATTAAAAAGCACTTAAAGCTTGTTAATGGATTCTAATATAAACAATTGACCGTAGAGACAATTGTCTCTACCAAAGCACCAATGTCAAATTCGACATTGGTGCTTTTTTTTGATAATGCAGATTTGTATAAAAAGAGATTTGTATAAAAAGAGACTTGTCAGTTTCCATAAAGTCCTTACCTTAGTGGTGCTTTTTTGAACGAAGCTTTGAAGTTGTTTAATAATTCCAAAAGCAGCCGAGAATTAGAGAACATTATTCAGATTTAGCCTCTTTTTTGAGTGAATAGCCGCGCTATTGACGAAAAAAAAGGCGACGAGATGAAGAATTTTATCAGCTCGTAGGCAATTTGGGAGTTTTTAAACAACGAAGCTGTTTAAAAATGAAGCACAATGGTTACGGCTAAGTCATTGACTGCCAATACTTCACAAATTTTTCGGCCTCGTAGCTTTGGCTACGAACCTCAAAATTTGCTTCGTCTTGACAATCAAGCACTTATCCTCACCTTTTGTGAACATTCTTAAACAGCTTCAACTTCTTTATTAAGCTAATTCAGATTAAAACCTTACACTACTAAATTTTACCATGAAAAACTTACTTACTTTTTGCCTCCTGCTTTTTGTTGTCGGACTATCCGCTCAAACCATGCAACTCACCCTATCCGATGCCATTCTAAAACGAGGTAGTACTTTTGCTCCCGATCGATTGGCCAATCTACAGTGGATTCCAGAAACAAATGAATTTGCTTATCTATCTTCTGACCGACAGGCCATTATGATTGATAAAGGTGAAAAAGCTCAAGCGATGATCACACTCGATCATCTCAACAAGGGTTGTCAACTGGACCTAAAACGGTTCCCTGGTGTGCGTTGGGTCGATGGCAACCGTTTTTATTTCCACCACGATACGTCTTATATCGCATATGATATTGATAAAAATCAAGGATTCCTGCTAACACCTCATGCACGTGGTGCAGCTAATACAGACTTTCTTTATAAGTATAATCAACTGGCCTATACCATGGATAATGATCTTTACACCGCTACGATTGGTATTCCCAAAACAACGGTTAAAGACAATACAGATTCCAATATCGTTAGTGGTCAAGCCATCGCTCGTTATGAGTTTGGAATTGGAAAAGGAACGTTTTGGTCACCCGACGGAAAGCATTTAGCTTTTTATGAAAAAGACGAAACCAACGTCGCCGACTATCCACTACTAGATGTTAATGCAACTCCGGGTGCACTTCGTACCACCAAATATCCAATGGCTGGACAAAAAAGTGAAAAAGCTAAAATTGGTATTTACCATCGTATGACTCGACAAACGGTATACCTAAAAACAACCGGTGAAGAAGATCAATACTTGACAAACTTAGGTTGGGGTCCAGAAAATAAATTTGTCTACATCGCGGTGGTCAATCGCGACCAAAACCGAATGTGGTTGAATCAATACAATGCCCAAACGGGTGATTTTGTCAAAACACTTTTTGAAGAAAAACATGACAAATATGTAGAACCCGAAAATCCTGTTTGGTTTTTACCTAATAACGCTAATGAATTTTTATGGATGAGCGAACGAGATGGATTTATGCATGTTTATCGTTATGATAAAAATGGTACCCTACTCAACCAAGTAACCAAAGGAAAATGGGTAACCCTCAATATTATTGGTTTAGATAAAACTGGTAAAAAATTATTGGTAAAAGGAACTGACGAATCTGGTTTAAATCAATATGCCTATTCCGTTAATTTAGATGGAAGTGATCAAATGCAAATTCCAGGGAAACCAGGTATTCATAATTTTAGTTTGAATGATGAAGGTGATCAATTATTGGATTCTTATTCCAGCCTAGAAGAACCATATACGATTAACGTAATTGATCTTAATGGAAAAATTTTGAGAACGATTTCTGTTTCGAAAAATAAAATGGAAGGCTACGCTCAACCAACCACCGAGCTGCTCGAAATCAAATCTCCTGGTGGTCCAATGCTGAACGCACGCATGATCAAACCCAGTCATTTTTCTGTGGATAAAAAATATCCGGTTGTTGTGTATGTATACGGAGGTCCACACGCACAGATGGTTACCAACCGTTGGGGCGCAGGTGCACCGCTTTGGATGCACTACTTGGCCGAACAAGGATACCTCGTTTTTACGGTTGATAATCGTGGTTCTGCCAATCGTGGTTTTGATTTTGAAAATACGATTCACCGTCGCTTAGGTACACCAGAAATGGAAGATCAATTAGCGGGAGTAGCATATCTCAAGTCCCTACCCTACGCAGATACCGATAGAATGGCCGTACATGGTTGGAGTTATGGTGGATTTATGACGACCTCTTTAATGCTCCGACATCCTAGTGTTTTTAAAGCAGGTGTCGCTGGTGGCCCGGTAACCGACTGGAAATATTACGAGGTAATGTACGGCGAACGATATATGGATCGTCCGGAAGAAAACGAAGCAGGTTATAAAGAAAATCGCTTAATGAATCATGTCCAAAACTTGGAAGGAGATTTATTATTGATCCACGGTACCGTAGATGATGTGGTAGTAATGCAACATAATCTTGCTCTGGTAAAAGCGTTTGTAGACGCGGGTGTGCAGATGGATTTTTTCCCTTACCCAATGCATCCACATAATGTACGAGGAAAGGATCGCGTGCATTTGATGGAGAAGGTGATTCGGTATATTCAGCGATCGATTGGGGAAGGAACGAAGTAGTTTTTGATGTGCAAATATGCAGATTGATCAATTATTTGTAAGAATACAAAAGCATCTCCTGATGAACCAGGAGATGCTTTTTTTTATTTATTTTATTATTCACCATACTTCACTTGCCTCAGAGCTTTACTAAAGCCTCTTCAATCGGTTTAAACCCAAGAAACGATTTCACAAATCGATGATACTTTCCTACCCAAAGTTTAGGTCAAATTCACTCCTTTTACTAACTTAGTGCATATTTTACAATAATTAGACTTCCAACCACTAAATTAAACCAGACATGAGACTTCGTTACACACTCTTATTCCTCCTCCTCACCTTCTTTGCCTGTCAAAATGATCCGGCGACCAAAGGAGGAACCAGCGACTCTTCTACCTCTTTTGCTGATTCCAATCAACCTTGGATTTTCCGTTCTATTCTAGATCTTCAGCCACGGATGATTACGCTTTCGCTCGCTCCCGATTTTTTAGTATCCTATAATACCGAAACGGCGGCCATCTATAAAGCATGGAAAGGATATGTAGATTTTGATGGAGCGGTTTATACCACCGCACATGGTCCACAACCTACTTCAGTCGGTGATGCTTATTTTATTAATGAACATAAAGAGCCTTGGTATTTAGTTCAAAATGGAAAAGAGATTATTCCTGATGTTCAATATCGTGGTCACCGAGTCGTTGATGGACAAGGAGAATTGATGTATCAACTGAATTATGGTAATGGAAAATCTATTAAGGTCAACGAACGTCCTGTTTATAATCCTTCGGAAAGTGGACTCGCTGGTTTAGAAAGAATATTTACTACCGAAAATGTACCGGAAGGAATGCAGGTTGGTTTAAAAATCAACGTCAATTCGGTCTCGGTAAAAGAACAGATCAAAGCGGATGGAACACTCAATTTATTGGATGAAAAAGAAATTAAACTAGGAAAATATTCCGGCGTATCCGTTAGTGGAAAACTATTATTAAACAATAATAAAACCACCACCCTTTCTACGGCTTTTATCAAAGAGCCATTAGTAGAAAACGAAAATAAACCAGAAGTAGAAAACGAAGATTCTCCGAGCGGTGCGAAGTTAATTGCACGAAGTGATTGCCGTAGTTGTCATAACGCCAATCGTAAAACCATCGGTCCTTCTTATAAAGCTATTGCTGAAAAATATACCACCACGGACGAAAACATCGCTATGCTTTCTAATAAAATTAAAGTCGGTGGTAGCGGCGTTTGGGGTCCGCAAGTAATGAGCGCACATCCAAAAGTTCCAGACGAAGATTTAAACACCATGGTCGCTTATATTCTAGCAATGGATAAAAATGATAAAGGTGCCGAAGGTGGTTCTGCTGCTCCCGAAGCACAAGATTATGTTTATGGAAATAAAGATATCAAAGAAGAAGATTTATATCCTGGTTTGGTTACCAAAATGTATAGTTATAAAAAAGACCTAAGCAAATTGGCAGATACACGATCTGGTGGAAAGCTCACTTCCGCGGGTATCATTCCAGACGTCGTCATCAGCCAAACCAACATGGTCAATTTGGATGACAACGCAGCTATTTTTTTACAAGGCTATCTGATTATCAAAGAAGAAGGTATTTATAATTTTAGACTGATCAGTGATGACGGTTCCATGTTATTTATTAATGATAAAATGGTCATCAATCACGACGGACCGCACGGAGCAGATATCAAAGATGGAAAGATCGCACTAAAGGCAGGTTTTCATCCAATTCGAATTGATTATTTTCAAGGATATGGTGGTAAGAGTTTAGTCTTCCAATACAAGCCCTTGGGTAAGCCTGGATTTGAGGATGTACCACGCGAAATGTTTGGTCACCTGATTAAAGATCGCCCAAAAGAAATGACCAAAAACTTATCAATTGCTGCGACGATTCAAGTACCCGGTGATCAACTTCCTTTAAATTCGGTTCACCCTGCGTTTACGATCAGTCAAGCTCGTCCCGACGATTTTCAACCTAAAGTAGGTGGCATGGATTTCTTAGCCGATGGTCGAATGGTTGTTTCTGTTTGGGAGCCTTCTGGTGGTATCTTTTTATTGGATAATTTAAATGCCGAAAATCATAATGATATTAAAGTAAAACAAATCGCTGCTGGACTAGCCGAACCTCTCGGACTAAAAGTCGTCGATAATGAAATCTATGTTTTACAAAAACAAGAACTTACTAAACTGATTGATCATAATGGAGACGATATTATTGATGAATATCAAACCGTTTCTAAAAACTGGAAAGTCTCTGCCAACTTTCACGAGTTTGCCTTTGGACTGGTTTATAAAGACGGATATTTTTATGCAACGCTCGCTACCGCCATCAATCCTGGTGGAGCTAGTACACAACCTCAAATTCAAGATCGAGGGAAAGTCGTAAAAATCAACAAAGCAGATGGATCAGTCGAGTTTATTGCCAGTGGATTACGAACACCTAACGGAATTGGACTAGGTCCAAACGATGAAATTTTTGTCGCCGATAATCAAGGAGACTGGTTACCATCTTGTAAGATTTTGCATATTCAAGAAGGTAAATGGTATGGATCGCGTTCCGTTGATTTTGCGGGTACCGCTAATCTAAAAGAAACACCACCGGTCGTTTGGATGCCACAAGATGAAATTGGTAACTCACCTTCTACTCCGATGAAAATTAATGTGGGACCTTATAAAGATCAATTGATCCACGGAGAAGTAACCCACGGTGGAATCAAAAGAGTTTTTCCAGAAACCGTAAATGGTCAAATTCAAGGAGCACTCTTCCGGTTTACGCAAGGTCTAGAAGCGGGTGTAAATAGAATGGTTTGGGGTCCAGACGGCGCGTTGTATGTAGGTGGAATCGGTAGTTCAGGGAACTGGCGTCATGATGGTACTTTATGGTATGGTTTACAAAAGTTGGCTTATAATGAAAAATCTGTTTTTGAGATGTTGGCCATTCGCGCCAAAAGTAACGGGTTAGAAATTGAGTTTACTGAACCATTAAAAATGGGAGATGGTTGGAATCCGGAAAACTATGAAGTAGAACAATTTTATTATAAACCAACTGAAGCATACGGTGGTCCTAAAATGGATCTCACTAAATTACGGGTTTTATCTGCAACCGTTTCTGAGGATCGTAAAAAAGTATTTCTAGAATTAAAAGGAATGAAACCAGGACATATGCTCTACTTACATCTTAATAAATATTTCGTGAGTGATCAACAACACGAGCTTTGGACGACGGAAGCTTGGTATAATATGAATCAAATTCCAACCGGACAAAATGGTTCTGTAAAACCAACACCCGCGCAATATCTAGCAGGCAGTTTGAATACTTTGTCTTCTGGAGAAACAGCAGCTGGTTGGGAACTTCTATTTAATGGAAAAAATCTGGACGGCTGGCATACCTACGGTAAGGATAAGCCAGGTAGTAGTTGGGTCGTCAAAAATGGTGCAATTACTTTAGAGGTTGTTCCAGCAGAAGGTGGCGTAACAAAAGCCGAAGACGGTGGTGATTTGACGAGCGAAAAAGAATATGAAGATTTTGAATTGATGTTAGAATGGAAAATTGCAGACTGTGGCAATAGTGGTATTTTCTTTAATGCTGTTGAATCGGATAAATACCATGCAGGTTATATGACTGGACCGGAAATGCAAATTCTAGACAACACTTGTCATCCCGATTCTAAATACCGAACCCATCGAGCAGGTGATTTATATGATATGATCGAAACAAGTATGCTAATGGTCAAGTCGGCTGGTTCTTGGAATGAAGTGATGATTCGGAGTCTAAAAGGCAAAGTAGAATTCTGGTTAAACGGAAAGAAAGTTGTACATTTCGAAATGTTTGGCGATAAATGGAAAGAGATGATTGCCAATAG
>CALKJE010000273.1 GCA_937995675.1 uncultured Saprospiraceae bacterium | reverse complement strand
AAAATATTTTAGCAAGTGAATTTTCATAAAAGGTAAAACGGCAAAAAATTATAAGACTTAATCTTGTCCCCAAAAATAGATATTTTAATTTTCCACCTCACTTTTAATAATATAGGTTCTGCATCTCAACGATTAAACGATTCAACGATTCAACGCTTCAACAAGCAACGCGTTTCAACAAGCGCAGCGCTTCAACACGCAAAGCGTCTCAACAAGCAACGCGCTTCAACCCTAATACTCCGTTTCCGCCACAGGCATCCCCGTCGGATAGTCAAACCCAATCCGTCCACTTCTTTCCGGAGTACCGGATGGAATCTGAGCAAAGCGTTCGGCTTTTCTACGGAAAAAATTATCCACTCTTCCCGTCATTCCTTGCCAAAAGAGTAGTGGAATAGAATCTTCTTTTTCCAACTCTTCGTACGCTACTTCGATTCCTGCTCCACGTCGGTATACCTCTACGGAGATAATACAGATGAATGCTAGGATCACACTAAATCCGACAAAGAACGAGAACAAGTTGCCCCAGAAGCTAGCGTCTTTTCGCTTCGCATCATGGCGGGCTAACATCGCCATTTCGCCTTTGTTGATCGCAGCCTGCAAACGCTGATCTTCCTTGTCGATCGCAGCCGCTTTCTGCTCC
Source organism: uncultured Saprospiraceae bacterium (assembly GCA_937995675.1). Lineage (GTDB taxonomy): Bacteria > Bacteroidota > Bacteroidia > Chitinophagales > Saprospiraceae > JALZUU01. Next base: position 2,697 of record CALKJE010000273.1, on the reverse strand, counting down.
TTCCATTTGTCGATCTGCTTGCCATAAGTAAGCTGTTGTTTGCTCTGTTTTTCAGCTAAGGCAGATGCTAGGGCATTGGCTTTTTTACGATACTTATCGGCTTGACTTGCTGCCCACTTGTGACCCGCTGCCAGCTTTTGCTCGTAAGATTTTACCTTACCTTGATAAGCTGCAATCCGAGCATCGTACTGACCTTCGGTACTAGCTAGCACACCTTGGTGATTCTCTCGTAGCAAAGCTAATTCTTGGTTCGCTTGCTCGTTGATCGTTTGAATCTTCGTCTGGTAAGCCTTTTGTAAGTTCTGCTCATCAAAGGTCATCCCGACCGGAACATTAGACATAAAAGCATAATTAATTCCGTTGGTAGACATCCGAAAAGAGAGGACACCCATTCCGATGGTAATTGCCGAAACAATCACAAATAGTCCGATGTACCAGGCATTCTGTAAACGCTTCCAAACGAGTGCTCTCGTCAAGACCTGTAAGAATTTACGGCCACCTAATTCCAATAATGCCACCACCAATATCATCGCAATAATCGAAATCGTGATGGATAAAAATTTACTAGTACCCGCCATTTCAGACTGCGTAATGTACCAGATCGTAACCGCTTCCGTCAGACCACTAATGACCTGTGCCACTTTACCAATTACGTCAATTCCCGGTGCAATCGGCCGGAAAAGGTTGTAGAAATCGCGGTTCGTTGCCGCTGTTTCTTTTGCTTGTAGTTTTACTTGCTTTTGCATAATAAAAAAATTGCGAATACTGTGTTTTAACCACACAGGATTCTCTGATGTGCTGTCTTTCGACGGTACATCGTTAAGAAAAATAATACTCTTTTGAGTAGATTAAATACCACTTACTTTTATTATTTGCTTCTTTCGCTCGCGGTTTTGAACGCGATTGAGGGAAGCAAATAGCAAGAAGCAAATAGCAATAAAAAAATGGAAAACACTATCGAAAAGAAATAGGACAAAGCCTTTAAAAATCTAAAATCTGGATAGGAGAAATTACAACCAAAATATATATGATACACTATTTATACGTAAAAATTTGGATGAGGTCACATTATCGACTCAACCACTCCTTAAATTTCCCAACACGATCGCGTGCTACAATGACTGGTTCTTTGTCTTTATAACCTTCCAGAACCACACTATAACGACTATTACTATAGGCAACCAATTGTTTAACCGCAGAATTTTTGACGATAAAAGCTCGGTTGATCCGAAAGAATTGTCGAGGATCTACTTCGGCTTCAATCTCTGCTAGGCTAGGATCGAGTGGAAAGCGACGTCCTGCTTGATTAATGGCCCAAGTAATTTTTTCAGCAGATTGAAAATAGTTGATTTGACTGACGGAAATCGGGGTGAGTTTATCATTGACCTGCGACATATAACGGTCGCGATAGGTGGGCTGGCGAATAGCCGCGGCAACCTGTGCGATCAGTTCCGGAGTAATAGGATTATTGGGTTTTTGTGTATCTAAAAACTTGTCTAGTGCTGCGTATAATTCTTCTGGATTGATGGGTTTTAAAAGATAATCAATAGAATTTAATTTAAAAGCACGAAGCGCATATTCTTCGTAAGCAGTCGTAAAAATAACTGGACAACGAACATCTACTTGCGACCAAATATTAAAACTCAATCCATCTGCCAGTTGAATATCACAAAGTAATAAATCAGGTTGTTCTTTATTAATCGCTTCTACGGCTTCTTCGATAGATTCAGAAAAATCAATAATTTCGGGTGTACCGTTAGGGTAGGCGAGTACCAAGTCGCGGAGTCGTTCGGCCGCAAGTGGCTCGTCTTCGATCAGGATGATTTTGAATTTACGAGAATCTGTCATTGGGTTTTTATTTTTTTTTGGATTGGTGGGGGTAAAAATGCCGGTTACAAAATATACTTTTTAAAGAGTTTTCTCATAAAAAATATTTCAGGTTGCTTTAAGTCCGAAAAGTTAAAAATCGCCAAAATTTACCCCGACCCCAAAGGGAGTTTTGGCGATTTTCAACTTTTCTCCCTTTAGGGGTGGGGTAAAAAAAGTTGAAAATTGTCAAACCGGATCTTTATGAGAAAATTCTTATACTTTTTATTAAAGTAAAAATAGAAGAGATTCTTCAATACTATGTTCCATCTTTGTCGTATTAGCATTGCGTAATATTGGACCGATTAACCACCTGCCTGCCGGCAGGCAGGATCAACTAATTATCGGAACAGCGTTAAAAAAACACTCCCAAATTTAATCTCAATCCCTAATTACTGGCAACCCCACCGCATAAAACTCCGCTTCATCTTGAATAATTATCTCCTTCCCCGTTGCAAGTTGATACCGTTGTCGAATATTTTCTAATCCCATTCCTTTGCCGGGAACTGGTTCAGACATTTGTCTACGGTTATTCTTAATCCACCAAAAATCATCTTTAGCATAAATCTGAATGGTCAATGGATTTTTTAAAGTAGCCGCATTATGTTTTACCGCATTTTCTACCAGCATCTGTAAGGAGAGTGGAACGAGGTATTCATCGACCTTCGAATCAACTTGGATATCCATTTTTATTCTTTCTCCAAATCGTGTTTCAATCAAAAATAAATAAGCCTTTAGCGTTTCTAATTCTTGTTTCATCGAGATCAGCTCCTCATTTCTAACATCCAAAATATTTCTATAAACATTTGATAGTTGATAGATAAACTGTTC
>CALKJE010000272.1 GCA_937995675.1 uncultured Saprospiraceae bacterium | reverse complement strand
GTTTATGTCAGGGGTGAATCCATTTATCTCCAATATCTTCGTAATCTTTACATTGATTATTGCGGTACCATCTGCGGTGAAAGTATTTAACTGGATTACCACATTATATGGAGGTAATATCCGTTTCACTACGGCCATGTTATTTTCGATTGGATTTGTATCTATGTTTATCTCTGGTGGATTAACGGGTATCTTCTTAGGAAACTCTACGATTGATATTCAGATGCACGATACTTATTTCGTAGTTGCTCACTTCCATATTGTAATGGGTATTGCAGCCTTCTTCGGAATGTTCGCAGGAATCTACCATTGGTATCCAAAGATGTTTAGTCGATTTATGAATGAGACGCTTGGTAAGATTCACTTCTGGGGAACCATGATTGGAGCTTACGCCATCTTCTGGCCAATGCACTATTTAGGATTAGCGGGTGTACCAAGACGTTACTACAAATTTGATACTTTCGATGCGTTTGCTCACTTCGGTGATATGAATAAATTTATAACAATTGCAGCGATCGTTGTATTCTTCTTACAGATTCTATTTGTGATCAACTTCTTCTACAGTATTTTCAAAGGTAGAAAAATGAAGACAAAGAATCCTTGGGGTGCTACTACATTAGAGTGGACAACACCAGTAGAAGGAATTCACGGTAACTGGCCTGGTAATCTTCCTTCGGTTCACCGATGGGCATATGATTACGGTAAGGATGGAATTGAGTTTATTCCTCAATATGTACCGATTAACGAAAACGAAAGCGAAGAACATTAGAATGTTGATTTGTTGAACTGTTGAGAAAAAAATCTTTTCAACGATTCAACAAATCAACGTTTAAACAAAAAAAATGAGTCAGATTAGAACTGATAACAATACGGGATTTTCACTAGTAGGGCAGAAGTTTTCGGACTACTCCCAACTGGTCAAGCTACGGCTGAATCTGACGGTGGTTTTCTCTTCAGTCATGGCTTATTTGATAGCTTGTGGCGGAAACATCAATATGACCTTATTGCTGGTTTTATCCATGGGAGGATTTCTTGTAACTGGTGCTTCTAATGCTTTAAATCAAGTACTTGAAAAAGAGTACGATCGAGATATGAAGCGGACGGAAAATCGTCCTATGGCAGCCAACCGGATGACCACTTCTGAAGGAGTAATGGCCGCTGGATTTATGAGTGTAGTTGGTATTGGATTACTAGCCACAATCAATCCTTGGACGGCGTTGCTTGGAACCGTTGCTTTAATTAGCTATGCGTTTATTTATACACCGATGAAGCGCGTATCTCCAGCAGCCGTATTTATTGGAGCGGTGCCTGGTGCTTTACCGATGATGATCGGATGTGTAGCTGCAGAAGGAACGATTACTGGTTTGTCTGTTGCTTTGTTTAGCTTACAGTTTATCTGGCAATTGCCTCATTTTTGGGCGATCGGTTGGTTGGCTTTTAAAGATTATGACCAAGCAGGTTTTAAGTTTTTGGAAGCACAAGATGAGCAATTAGGTAAGCAAGCATTTATTTATGCATTACTTTTATTACCCATTTCCTGGATGCCATTTCTATTGGAAGTAAGTGGAATTGCTTCGGCAATTTTTCTAACCATAGCGGCCATTATTTATGCAGGATTTGCGTGGAATTTATATAAAAAAAACAATCGAAAAGCTGCTTTACAATTAATGTTTAGTTCATTTTTTTATCTGCCTTTGGTTCTATTTGCGCTTTATGCAGATAAAATACTTTAAACTGTAAATTATGAGTGTGGCTATAGATAATTTTAGAAATAATAAGATCCATCCAAAAGTATTTGCGCTGGTAACGGCTTGTGTGAGTATGACGATGTTGTTTGCTGCTTTTACAAGTGCCTATGTGGTACGTCAAGCAGCAGGTAATTGGTTGGAGTTTCCACTTCCAACTTATTTTTACATAAGTACTGGAATCATCGTTTTAAGCAGCATATTACTACACAGTTCTTATGCTTCCTTTAAAAAAGGAAACGAAGCGATGTATAAAGGCTTGATGGTGATGAGTGCTATCTTAGGAATTGGATTTGTAGTTTGTCAAGTATTGGGATTCTATGAGATGGAAGCGATGGGAATTGAATTGACAGGGAATCCTTCTGGATCTTTTGTTTACGTGATTGCAGCGGTACATGCGGCACACGTATTGGCCGGAATAGCGGTATTGGTGGTAGCAATGATGCATGCCTTTTTATTGCCTTTTAATCCGACCCCTGCTCGTAAATTGCGTTTTCAGCAAACGATTATTTACTGGCATTTTGTTGATATTCTATGGGTGTATTTGTTGTTCTTTTTTATTTTACAACAAACTTAAGATTGTTTAATCGTTGATTTATTTAATCGTTTAATTTTTAAACGATTAAACATCTGCCGGCAGGCAGAGTTAAACGATTAAACAAATTTAATGCACAAGGTACTTCTGATTCTGTGTATTAAATTCAAGAAATATTTTTTTATAAAACGGTTGACTTTTAAACCAACATTAAACTTTTGACATGGCGACAGAAACTGTTGTGAAACACGATCACCACGATGAGACCGAAGGAGGCGCATGGGATGGCGGAAAAAGACCTTTCGAGGCTAGCTACGGTAAATTAATGATGTGGTACTTCCTATTATCGGATGCCTTTACTTTTGCAGGATTTTTGATTGCATATGGTACTTTACGATTTAGTAGTGCTACTTGGCCAGTTCCTGATTTTGTATTCTCTACGACCCCTTTTGGTGGTCATGGACTACCTTTGATTTTCGTAACCTTTATGTCCTTCCTTTTGATCATTAGTTCCGTTACGATGGTACGAGGGGTACAAGAAGGTCATCGAGAGAATAAGCGAGGCGTGGTATTTTGGATGTTTTTAACCATCATTGGTGGTATTGGATTCCTTAGTTGTCAAGCTTGGGAGTGGAATAATTTAATTAATGTAGAGCATATGAGTGTAACGGTCAACCCGTTCGGTACTCATGTTGAGTCTGGTACTTACCTAGAAGGTGATGGACACGATATCAACGCTGGCGATAGTTTCGCTAAAGGTGATTCATACTTGATTCATCAACATAATGGAGAATTCCATCCTTTGAAATATAAGACTGACGCTGGTGTTGAAAAGCAGCAAGAGTTTGGACCAAAAGCATTCGGTGCTTTGTTCTTCTTTATCACTGGATTTCACGGGTTTCACGTACTCTCTGGAGTGGTATTCTTAATTATCATAATGATCAATGCAGCAAGTGGATTGTATGTTGAGCGGAAAAACGGCTACGAAATGGTAGAAAAAGTTGGACTCTACTGGCACTTTGTAGATTTAGTTTGGGTATTCGTATTCCTCGTATTCTATCTATTGTAATAAAATTATACCTTTCTTTAAAAAAGGCTATTTAAAAAAATTGAAATAAAAATAAAATGGGACATAAATCATACGAAGAATCTATCAAGGATGTATACAAAGGGTTGGTCTTACTAGCCGTAGTAACTTTGATTGAAGTAGGTATCTCACTTTTTGGAAAAGGACACCTAGGATATAAACCAAGCCCTGAAATGGGATGGCTGCTGGCTCTAGTGGCAATCGGTTTAATCGTTTTATCGCTTTATAAAGCATACTTCATTATTTACGAATTTATGCACATGAGTTCTGAAGTTCGTGGATTAAGATTGACGGTACTGATGCCTTGTTTATTATTAGTTTGGGCGGTCATCGCATTCTTTCAAGAAGGAAACTCTTGGTTTGAAAGACGAGATCTAATCAAACAAAAGAATGAACGCAGCATCAATGATAAAAAGATGGATGTACAGGGAAGTTTGATACAAAAAGAAGAAACTTACCAGATGTAAAATATACCATCAACGGAAAAAAGCGGAACTTAATAGTTCCGCTTTTTTTATGTCAAAATATTATTTTAGAATAGCTGGCTAACCAATTGTCGGATGGGTGTAAATCCACGGAAAATAATAAACTTAGTACCATCCTAAATGTTTTATTGATATGGAAAAAGAACAGAAAAAAAATAAAAATTACCTGCAAGCTGCGATGTTGTTTTTGATGATCATCGTCTTTCCTGGTGGTTCATGGGTTTATATGAATTTGGGTTATAATCGTTCTAAAACTGCCTTAGCAGAACTACAAGACTATGGACATTTACCTGCTTTTCAATTAACGGGAGTAAAAGGTACCGTTGATTCAAGTCTCGTCAATGGACAGATGACTTTGGTTGCTTTTGTAAATCCTACACAAACAGAAATAGGAACCAGAATGGAAGTGCTTGAAACTTTACACCGACAGTTTGACGAACGAAATGATTTCAAACTTTTAATCCACTTACCGGAGACCACGAACCTAGCTAGTTTTCAAAAAAAATATAAACTCGAAGATGATCGACAAATTTATGCAGTTAAAGGCAATACCCAAACGCTTGGCGATTTAATAAAAAACACTTATCGAATTCCAGATTTATCTGCAGCGAGAGAACCGGGGAGTACGGTTAACTTTCAAACAAACTCGGCTGCTGATCCCAATAACTATCCTTACTATATTTTAATAGATGAAAAAGGAAAAATCAGAAATTACTACCACGCAGATCGTAAAGTCGATATCGAGCGAATGGTCGAACATATTGCACTGATTCTACCAAGAGATATTGAAGGTGATCCAAGATTAAGACGAGATCGAGAATTGTAAACTAAAATTAGAATTAGAATTAGAGTGATTGTCGAGAGGTAGGCTAGAGATAGAAAAAATAATAATAGTATGTACGAAATTTCAGAAAATTTGCCACTGGCAAAAAAACTTAATAAAGGAGCTACCATCGTTTCAGTGATTGTGGTCTTATTAGTGGTGATGATGCGAAAGATAAAATTAGATGTTGGAATAGACTTTACGTTCTTACCTCCATTTTATTCAGCGCTAAATGCCTTAGTAGCTTTTGTATTAATTTTGGCTCTAAGTGCTATTAAGAAAAAGAATGTTGCTGCCCATCGGAGATATATGACGGTGGCCTTGGGATTATCTGCCCTGTTTTTATTGTGTTATGTGCTATATCATATCACAACTCCAGAAACAAAATATTGTGGAGAAGGAAATATCCGTTATCTTTACTTTTTTCTATTGATAACACACATCGTTTTAGCGGCGCTCTTGTTGCCATTTATTTTATTTACTTATATCCGTGCCTATACCGGACAAATTATGCTGCACCGTAAAATGGCGCGCTGGGTTTTTCCGTTATGGTTATACGTAGCAGTAACAGGACCTGTCATTTACTTTATGCTTCGTCCTTGTTATTTGTTAAATTGATCTTTTGTTTTGGCCAGTTAGCTGGTTAGTATTTAGTCAGTTGACTTTCCTCAATTGTAAAATCGCTTTAAAGAGTAGCCGACCAGCTAATTGTCAACCGACAAACCAGCAAAAAAAATAGTATTATGAAAAAATATATCGTTCGAATCATCACCGTTTTTAGCCTCTTCTTTATGTTGGGAATGCCGGTAGAAAGTCCAGCTCAATGTCCGATGTGTCGAATGGCTGCGGATAGTAATCTAGAGAATGGTGGTACCGCAGGAAAAGGATTGAACGCAGGAATCTTGTATATGCTTTCACTTCCTTATGTCATGGTTGCTGGCCTTGGATTTTGGTGGTACCGCAATCGAAAGAAAGAAGAAGATGTGGAATTGCAGGCGGAGTTGGATGGAGTAGTGGAGTGAGCGGAAGATTAGACCTTTAGCAGCTTCCTTAGGCGAAAGATACGATGGTTTGCTGTCGTATTATTTTAATCAAATCTTGAGTCCAGTATCTATTCAATGCTAACTTTAATAACAATTTAACTACATAAAAAGCCCGCAGGGCGGGCTTTTTCCCACCCTCCGCGAGGTACCGAATACCATCCCCCCTTTTGAAGTCGTTCCATGCACGGCTTCGCCAGTCCAGCCTTGGTTGTTACCCTGACAAAATTGAGACGATTTTTCAATCATCCAGTCAAAAATAGCTACCTGCAAAGGCAGCAAAACATTTTACTGATCAGTATAAAATTTAGAAATTGTTTAGAGTTACTCAAAAGAGGCGAAGATAAGTGCTTGATTATCAGAACGATGCAAATTTTGAGATTCGTAGCCAAAGCTACGGTGTCGATAAATTTGTGAAGTACTGATGATCAATGACTTGTCTGTAGCCATTTTGTATTAACTTTAAAGAGCTTCTTAACTAAAATAGATTCGCAAAGGATTTTTCTACAAATCTAATCCAGAGACTTGCCTGGTTTTGAAAGGGAAGAACTTGTTTCCAATCATCAGTCCTATCGTCGCAGGGTTTTCCCCCACCAGGAATACACTGTGCGACAAAGTAAAACTAAGATTATTTTTTAATAAAACAAAATGTTTTTAATTTTTCTTTCGTAGGTTTATTAGAATTAGTATCTTAAATTTAATATACAACAAATTAAAAATTTCCTGATTACCTTTACAATATGACCAAAGAAGAACAAATCGCCAATTTTGATCCAAATGGAGTAGGCCTACGCAATGGCCACTTTATCGGATTGCCTTTTACGGAGGAGACGGCCTCGGTGGTATTTCTCTCCGTCCCTTGGGATCTTACCGTCAGTTATGGACATGGTACCGCCGGAGCACCCCAAAATATTTTAGACTGTTCTATCCAACTAGACCTATTCGATCGAGATATTCCCGATGCTTGGAAAGCAGGACTTTATCTAAAACCTTCCGATCCTGATATTTTAAAACTCAACCATAGTCTCCGCGGTAAAGCCGAACTGCTGATCGAAGAACTAGAATTCGGAGACAATGTAGATGATTCACCTCACCTTGATGATCTTCAAAAAGAAATAAATCGTGCCTGCGAATATTTACGAGGTTGGGTTTATCAAGAATCTAAAGCATTGTTGGAGGCTGGAAAATTAGTCGGAATTTTGGGAGGCGATCATAGTGTTCCACTTGGATACCTACAGGCACTTGGCGAACGTTACACGTCTTTTGGTGTACTCCAGATTGATGCACATTGCGATCTTCGACCTGCTTATGAAGGCTTTGTTTATTCTCATGCCAGCATTTTTTATAATGCGCTCGAAATTCCTCAAATGACGAAACTGGTGCAAGTCGGAATCCGTGATTGTTGCGAACAGGAAGTGCAACTAGCCGCGGATTCTGAAGGACGAGTTCAGATTTTTTATCAAGAGCAATTACGACAGGAACAGTTTGCTGGACGCAACTGGGCCGAGCAGGTAGAAGAGATTGTTGAAGCACTACCTCCGCTGGTTTATATCAGTTTTGATATCGATGGACTCGATCCGAAATTATGCCCAAATACTGGAACGCCTGTTCCCGATGGATTGGAACTTTCTGAGGCTTTTTATTTGTTGAAAAGAGTAGTGG
>CALKJE010000271.1 GCA_937995675.1 uncultured Saprospiraceae bacterium | reverse complement strand
GTTGAATCGTTGAATCGTTGAATCGTTGAATCGTTGAATCGTTGAATAATAAAAAAATTTCTCGCGGAGACGCAAAGGCGCAGAGACCTTCTATCGTGTATATCTTTTATCTTGTTTTTTTCTCGCGCAGAACCTGTCCCGCCTTGCGGGAGGCGCAGAGACACTCGATCGTGTAACGTGTATATCTTTTCTCGCAAAACCTTGTCCCAACTTAGTAAGAGAAGCAGAACTTGTTCCGAACTTGTTTCGGAAGACACTCGATCGTGTAACGTGTGAATATTTTTATGGGTATTTTCTTTTAATATGTATATTTATTTTTTTTCTGTTTAAAAGTCATTTGATTCAATATTGATGTAAATTGACTTTTGACTTTTGCCTTTGCCTTTGCTTTTGCTTTTGCTTTTGCTTTTGAAGTTGAAGTTGAAGTTTACCCTACCGTATTATTTAGTAAAAAACCATTAAAAAAAATATTTGGCGTTTTCACTTTTTGGGTCTTGGTATATTCTCATATTGAATAAATAAATCGTCATTCCTTATTGCAATCTTTTCTATCTTGTTTCGTTTAGAATAAAAATTAAAAAGCTTAGTGTAAATTAACGATTCATTTTATGTTTAAAAAATCGTTTTATTTCTTTTTTAAAACGCATCGAAAGAAAACTTTTTTCTTTGGGGTATTGCTTGTGGTAGCTTATCTATTTTGTTTACCTAGTCAATTATTTCGCAATCCATTATCCATGATTTTGGAAGATCGAGATGGAAATTTATTGGGTGCTCGAATTGCGGCGGATGGACAATGGCGTTTTCCAGGAACGGAACAGGTACCTCAACGATTTTCTACTGCACTCATCACTTTTGAGGATCGACGATTTTATAAACATCTAGGAATTGATCCGGTCGGTATTGGTCGTGCTATTCAACAAAATTTAAAGCATAAAAAAATAGTTAGTGGTGGTAGTACACTGACGATGCAAACCATTCGAATGTCTCGCAATAAAAAGAGTCGTTCTATTTTCCAAAAAATAATCGAAGCAATCCAAGCGACTCGGATGGAATTGACTTATTCTAAAAAAGAAATTTTATCGCTCTATACCGCCAATGCTCCTTTTGGTGGAAACGTAGTAGGATTGAATGCTGCAAGCTGGCGATACTACGGCAAACAACCTGATCAATTATCTTGGGCAGAGGCTGCTACTTTAGCGGTTTTACCTAATAGTCCAGGACTTATTCATCCCGGTCGTAATCGAGACGCTTTACGCGCTAAACGAAATCGCTTACTAAATCGATTGGTGGACGATGGTAAAATAGATGCCCAAACATTAGAACTTTCGCTGCTGGAAGAACTCCCCGAAAAGCCACTTCCTTTGCCCAACCTAACTCCTCATCTTTTAGAAGAAATTCGTCTCCAAGGCATTCATAAAAATAATGATCCCGTTAGTCACGAACAAACAACCATTAATCGCAGTTTACAAAAACAAGTAAACGATTTATTAAAAAGACATCAAGAAAGTTTATCTGGAAATGGAATTCAGAATCTTGCAGCACTCGTTCTCGATGTTGAAAAAAATGAAGTAATTGCTTATACTGGAAATGTTTCTGGATCGGGTAAAGATCATCAGTCTGCCGTCAATATTATTCCAGCTCCACGAAGTACTGGAAGTATTCTCAAACCATTTTTATATGCCTTTGCTTTGGACGATGGGCAGATTGCACCTACTACCCTACTTTCAGATGTGCCTTTATATTTGAATGGCTATCGACCTGAAAACTACCACCAATCTTATGACGGAATGGTCTCTGCAAAAAGGGTTTTGGCTCGTTCGCTTAATGTACCGATGGTCCGACTCTTGCAAGATTATGGATTAGAGAAATTTCATTTTGGATTACAAGCATTGAACTTACATTCCATTAATCAATCACCATCTCATTATGGATTGACTTTAATTTTGGGAGGAGCGGAATCTTCTCTTTGGGAAATCTCCAACGCGTATGCTGGGATGGCCAGAACCTTAAATCATTTTCAACCCAATGATGGTCGTTATGATCTTAAAGATTTTCAACCCGCTAATTTATTTGAACGACAAACAAAAAAAGCCTCATCAATTAATTTACAAAAAGAAGCTCCTATTCTTTCCGCTGCAGCTTGCTGGCATACTTTGGAAGCCATGAGAATGGTAGAACGCCCTAATACCGAGGGAGAATGGGAACGGTTTGGTTCTGGTAAAAAAATTGCTTGGAAGACAGGAACTAGTTTTGGATTTCGAGATGCCTGGGCCATCGGAGTTACTCCTCGTTATGTAGTCGGTGTTTGGGCAGGGAATGCGGATGGCGAAGGTCGTCCGGGATTGATCGGTGTAAAAGCTGCAGGCCCTGTGCTCTTTGATATTTTTGCTTTACTAAAAAGTCCTAGTTGGTTTTCTCCCCCAATGGATGAAATGCGCGAAGTCGCGTTGTGTCAAACATCTGGACTTAGAGCTTTGAGTGATTGTCCAGTCGATACGTTATGGTTAGGTCCAGGACGAGCGCGATTGGAAAGTTGTCGATTTCACCAACGCATCCACCTAGATCCTACGGCAAAATATCGAGTAAATAGTGATTGTCGATCTCCTCATGAAATGCATCCTGCATCTTGGTTTGTCTTGCCACCCGTAGAGGAATTTTATTATCGCAATCACCACCCTTCTTATCGTCCTTTACCACCGATCCATCCAGATTGTCCTATGACGACTAACTCGACGACAAAACAAGTTCAGCTTATCTACCCGCCCGCTGGGGCTAAGATCATCGTACCGGTGGATCTAAATGGAGAGGTAAGTAAAACTATTTTTCGGGCAACACACCGAGATCCTGGTAAAAAGATCTTTTGGCACTTAAATCAGACCTATTTGGGAAGTACAGAGGATTTTCACGAAATCGCACTTAATCCACCATTAGGCAAACATACCTTGACTTTAATAGATGAATCTGGAGCGCAAACAGTCCGATCTTTTGAAATATTAGGAAAAGATGAAAATTAAGATGGAAATTGTTTAAAACTATTTTTTGGGCAAAAAAATTCTCCTACAGTCGGAGGCATGTGACCGTAGGAGAAATAAACATACTATGAGAAAACTACACAGTTACAAATTACTCTTAATTTAATCATATTTAAAACGCTAATTACTTTACGGTTACATATTATAAAAAAATGGGGTAAATTAATGAGTAAGTGGTATTATGATTATACTTAATGTGATGCATTTATATTAAAATCGAGAATTTGAGGGGATTTTTAAGGAAAGAATAGAGGGGAAAGTTAGGGCAAAAAAAAATTCCTAAACTCCAGAAGGGATTAGAGTTTAGGAAAATTAAACATACTATGAGAAAACTAAGACCAAGATACTATAGACTTTCAGTTTAAAAAAGCGAGTTTTAGATTACGGGTAGTATTGGCGGGTAAGTGGTAGTTTTTAATTAGTTAATGGTTTTTTATGTGGATGTGTGGATTATTTGATCTCGCCATTGCGAGACAGGTTATGCGGATTGGTGCGACGCACTACGCGATCGAGGTTGATATTGGGAAGCGGGCTTTATAGAAATGGAATCCTTACAGGATTCTGCGGATAACTGACCGATCCCTACTGAAAGGAACGACCAATCCCGAAGGGTGCTCGGGTTGGATCGAAAAACGTTTCCTAAACTTTTGAAGTTTTAGTAAACGTTTTTCAATTCCAGGCAAAAAAAATTCCTGCAACTCAGGAGGGATCGAGATGCAGGAAGATTAAACAAACATACTATGAGAAAACTATCTGCAATATATGACGAATAAACAGTATATAAAAACGATATTTAGTTGGTGGTAGGTCTAACGCAAGAAGCGGTAGTTATAGTATATATAACGGTATTTTTTAATATATTTAAATGCGATTAATTTCTATTCCTAGGCTTGAATAGTTTCGATAGGTAAGAATATTTCTACTCTAGTGCCGGTAGCACGTCCAGTTTCGGGATCTGTTAGGTCAATTGTCTTAACTTTTACGCCGTCGTTTTTAATTTTATTAAGAATATCCAGTCGTTGCTCTGTAATTGAGGTTCCCATAGATTGATGGTGGTTAGGCATAGGGTTGGCGTCGCGAAGTTCTGCGGCTTTGGCCCGCCCTACTCCATTGTCCTGAACGACACAAAGGATCGTATTGTCATCGTGTGGTGCATATTCTAAAATTAGCTGACCTTCCGTTACGGTTCGTAGACCGTGTTCGATCGCATTTTCAAGATACGGTTGAACAATCATGGTTGGAATTGCCATGATATCTTCTTCAATATCGTCGTGTATCTTAATCGTATAATTTAACTTGTTTTGAAATCGGAGTTTTTGATTGATGTAAAGATAGTTTTCCAAGAAGTTAATCTCTTTCTCTAAAGAGATGGTTTCTACATCAGAATATTCAAGACTCTGTCTCATGAGCAAGGCAAACTTAGCTAAATATTTAGCCGCTATTCCGGATTCATCAGAAGTAATAAATGTTTGAATAGAATTTAGTGCATTAAACAAGAAGTGTGGGTTCATCTGTGCCCGTAAAGCTTTCAATTTTAACCCATTCGCTTCTAGACGAAGTACTTCGGCTTCATGAATCTTTTTCTCTGCTTCATATTTTACTTCGGCTTCAATTCTAGTTCGATCTCTTACTGCATCATTATGTCGACTTAGCATGTGATCATGAAGCACCTGAAAATCATAAGCATTTCTATAATCTCCAATTCCTGCATGAAATCTTGCCACTTCTTGGCAAACTGTGGCGGTCTGCAGATCATCTTTACTCTGTTTACCATTTTCGATAGCAGAAACAAAATATTTTTGCGCTTTATTTTGTTTTCCTAATTTAGCGTAAAGCTGTGCTCGACGACAATCAATGATAGAAAAGTTTACCAAGTTCCGTCTTGATTTTTCTCGATAAAGATACTCTGCTCGATCATATAGCTCGAGTGCCTCTTCGTATTTTTCTTCTTTAAAATAAATAAATCCCAAATTTGCGTAAGCACCTGCACGAGCATTTTGACTAATATCATCGGTGATCTTGATGGCTTTGCGAAAATATTTCTTTGCACGTAAGTCATCATGGTTCGCAGTATATCCATTACCAACATTTAGGTAATGCCAGGACAATCGAGTTTGCATCCCTAAAGACTCACACCAATTAACGACCCGAAGATATGCGCTAATGCTTTTATTTATCTGCCCATTGTCCTGATAGATTCTACCAAGTCCACTATGAATGATGGTTCGAAAATAATAATCTTTTAAGGTCAATTTGACTGGAAGTCGATCAATGATTTTATCTGCTTCGAGTAGCATGCTGATGGCTTTATCGCTATCACGGTAATGCAATTGAAGCATTCCTTGTCGACAAACCAAACGGGCTTGTAATCTTTTATTAGGAAAGGATTCTAATAACTTTCCAACCTTATCAAGATAAAGTGTTGCTTCTTCATGCTGGTCAAGGTTGATACAAATACCTGCATAATCGATATAGGTATCTATTTGTTGATGTACCTCACCTCGTTCTTCGACGATATGAATTGCTTTTTTGAGATGGATATCCGCTAGATGATAATTATAGAGTTGGTTTTCAATGAAGGCGGTATAAAGGTGGAAGTTAAAGAGATAGTCTTGATTAGGTGCCTCATTAAGGATGGACTTCATTTCACTCAGGTAGGTCAATGCTTTTTTGTAGTTGGTAAACATAAAATGCTCTGCCAACTTATCAAGCAATAACAATCGCTGACTCTTATTTTTTTGATTGGCCAGACGAATTTCTAGTTGTCTGACTGCCGCGGTGTTCGTTCGTACCTGAGACATAACTAAGAAGTAGGTTTGTTGAAGTCTTGGACAAAAAATTAAGGTTACAATTGCTATACAAATGTAACCTTAATTTTTGATGTCTAACAGAAAAATAGAAACAGCTACTGAGGGACTAGACCACCACAAGTGTTCCAGCGATTTCCTCGCTTTGTTTTTCGACCTCCTATTAATTTTCCGAGATTATTTTTCTTAATGATCTGTAAATCTCGTTTTACATCCATGAGTTTTTTCTTCTTTCCCATAGTAATATATGTTTGTCTAGATTTAATAAATTTGGGACAATTCCTTCCTAGCTTTAATAAGCGTATGCTAATGTACATCTTTATCCTAGCTTTACAAAAAATTGGTCCTCCTTTCTTATTGCTAGTTTCTTGGGCAAATAGTTGAAAATCAACACATTGAAAAAATATAATATTCGTTAGTTCTTTTTTACCAATGCCTTACGTGAATAAATATTTAAATTTTCCAAAATGCGATATAAAACATTTTTTTAAAAGACATATAATATTTCACCACAATTATCGCTCCTAAATGTGGAAGATTAAAAGCTAATCGTCTAGTCAAATGATGTTGCAGCGCA
>CALKJE010000270.1 GCA_937995675.1 uncultured Saprospiraceae bacterium | reverse complement strand
TGCAGCGTGAGATTGCGCAGGAGCTCGCTAAGTCAGACGCACGAGTAAAAGTCTTCCAACATCCAGATAAAAAAAATCATGGTGCCGGAGCTAGTCGTAATCTGGGAATTGAAAAATCTACTTGTGATTATATTGCTTTTTTGGATGCGGATGACTATTATTTACCGGAACGATTTAAAAAGACAAAAGAAGTTTTTAAAAGTCATCCAATTGTAGAAGGAGTTTACGAAGCCATTGGGGTGCATTTTTACATAGAAAAAAATATTGATGGTTACGTAAAAATGAAAAATGGACATTTACTAACTACCATTGAGGAAAACATTCCCTCTAATCAATTATTTTCAACTTTTTTTCAAGGGAAAAAAGGATGGTGGAGTTTAGACGGTTTTACAATTAAGAGAAGTCTCTTAATGCAGACAGGGCTTTTTGATATAAAACTAAGGCAGGCACAGGATACTGATTTTATTCTACGAACCTGTCTATCTGAAAAACTGTATCCTGGCCTACTAGATACTCCTGTGGCCATGAGAGGTGTGCACGAGGCAAACCGTACATTTGATCCTGAAGCGAAAAGAAAGCACAAGAGACTATATTACATTAAATGGTTTAATAAAATGTTGTTGAATAATTGGGATAAGCAACTTAATCGGTATATTTTGAGAATGTATATGACCACTCACCCCTTTATTTTTTCTTTAAGTCAAAATGTTCTAATTAGAATACCTTTAAAAATCTTATTTAGTATCTACCTCTTATTAAGGCATCCACAATTGATTGTGAAAATTGTATAAAAGTGTTTATGAAAATTCTTCTAGTTACGCCTACTTTCCAAACGGTCACACATGGTCCCGCCAAATTTGCAAAATTTGTCTGGCAGATTAATGATTTGTATCCCGAATACGAAGTAGTAATTTTAACTAAAGATATCAGTCAGGAAAAAGATAGAAAAATATATAAAATTGCCCCTTATTTTTTACCAAAGCCATTTGGTTTTTTATGGTCTTACGTAGATAATTTCAGATACTATAAAAAAATAAAAGCGATTCAAAAAGCATATGCGTTCGATGTCTTACTTTTCAACAATGCTATTTTAGGATGGTGGAGTGCTTTACGATTTTCTAAAAAGATTCAGGTAGTCGGTATGCTAAATGATGACAACTATTTGAGCGCCAAATTATCCAATTTTGATGGTAGTAAAAAATGGTTGATTAATTTTCATCGCAAACCATTAGAGTACCTGGCCACAAAAGCACTAGATAAAATCATTACTAATTCAAATTATTTAAATCAGTCAGTTCTTCAATCTTATTCTTGTTCATCAGAAAAAATAGTTCGCTTGTATAAAGCAATTGACCTTTCTAATTATAAATTCAGAGGCAAACGAAAAATTTATTTAGATAAACCTATTAATATTTTATTTGTAAAGGCAGATTATCAAAGAGGAGGTTTAGCACTGTTAGTAAAAGCACTTTCTATCTTATCTTCTTTAGAATTTCTAGTAACGGTCATGGGACCGCTGGAAAAAGATAAGGCTAGTATTGCATGTCTTTTTTCTTCGAGTCCAAATGTTCAGTTAAATTTCAAAGGACCTTCTTCTCAAAACATGGTTTTTCTAGCTATGCAGGAACAAGATATTTTATGTATTCCTGCTCATAAAGAAGCATTGGGAGTGGCAAATATAGAAGGCTTAGCATCAGGTATCCCAGTTGTCAGTACTCAAGTTGGAGGAATACCCGAGGTATTAGAGAATGGAAAAAATGGCTGGCTGGCAAAACCTAACGATCCAAAAAATCTATCGGAGACTATCTACCGTTGTATTATCCAGGAAGAGGAGCGATATATAAAAAGTAAAAAGGGGCATGCTTTCGTTTCTCATCATTTTGACCACTTACAAATGCTAACAACCTTATTACTAATTTTAAATCCTTCAGAACACAAAAACAACTTTAAAATTACCCAATGACTTTGCAAACTAGTATCGCAATTATAGAATTATATCAGCACCACGAAGTACTGAGACATTACTGTGGCTTGCTAAAGGGAAGCGATCACAAAGTTAAGATTTTCTGTAGCAGTATGGTACATCAAATGCTAGAGGATCTACATGATCAACCTTCTTTTGAATGGGTCGTATCCACTAAAAACGAAAGTATCCCTAGTTTTTTAAGTTCAAATTACTCGTTAATTAAAGAAGCAAAGTTAGTATTTATCACCACGGCCTTAAATAATTTCAAGGCATTTTATCAACTATCAAAAATTAACAAAACGATTTTACTCGTTCACAATGCACAGTCTTTCTTGGCTCCTCAAGCATCTCTAAGTCCCAACTTGGATCTTTCGGATCGACTTCGCTGGTTAAAAATACAATTAAATCGCAGTCATTATTATAAAAAGCAACTTTTAAAAAGCTTAGTCGGTCTTGTTTTTCCAACAGAGATCGTACTTGAATATATCCAAGATCGTTTTAAGATTCCTACTCATCTAAAACTAGCCGCTTTACCTTTTGTTAGCTACGAACAGCAGACTACGTCCTCAACCGACCGTGTTATCATTACGGTTCCTTGCACGGTCACCTCTGTACTAAGAGATTATGAGTTGGTTTTATCTTCTCTAAAAAAAATAAAAGATAAGTTAACAAAAGACATTCATCTGATCTTACTTGGAAAACCAAAAGGAGACGGATCTAAAATAATTGCTAACTTTCAAAATTTAGATAGTCCAACGATTAAGGTTACCACCTTTCATGAGACGATTTCTGTAAAAACATATGAGCACTGGTTGAAGGTTAGTCATTTTCTAATCTTACCCTTACGTCAATATGGCAAAAACTACATTTATCAAGAACAACTCGGCTATACTAAAATATCTGGTGGAATAAATGATATGATTCGTTTTGGTATTCCTGCTTTGGTTCCTGCTTATTATCCCTTATCTCAAGAATTAGAAAATTTGGTAGAAAAATACGATGAAGGTGAGCTGCCAAATAAGATTTTAACCTGGGTACATAAACCTGAAAATAAATCCACCCCTAATCAAATAGCATCGATTTTAATGAATCATACTTCTAAACAAATGAGAAATAGTTTTCTCGAAAAAATCGACATTTTTTATAATCTCTGACAAAAGTTACCATAAAATTATTTAAGATAAATCATTGTATCTTTGAGTAGTAAAAAATAATTCTTGTCAGAAAATAAAGTAGCATATCGTCTTTTTTGTCAGCAGCATGCAACGCTGCCACTATTCCTACAGGATTGGTGGCTTGACATCGTCTGTCAAGATAACTGGGAAGTGGCACTGTATAAGGATAAAGGAGGAAAAATAATTGGAGTACTACCCTATTATTTAAATACTTATTGGGGCTTCAAGGTTATCACCATGGCTCCACTTACGCCATACATGGGTGTTTGGATTGACTACCCGTCCAATTCTAAAAAATTAGAGAGTAAATATCGATTAGAAAAAAAAATAATTCCAGCATTAATTAAGCAATTACCTAAGGTGGCTTACTATGCGCAACGTCATCCTACGACTTTAAAAAATCATCTCCCATTTCATTGGCAAGGCTATCAGCAAACCAATTTTTATACTTTTATTATTTACAAGGAAGCCTTCGAAAATTGCTTTGCTAATTTTAAAAGTAGTATTCGAAATGATATACAAAGAGCCCAAGGAATTGTAAAAATTTCAGAAACGCAGGATTTAGATTTATTCTATGAGTTGAATAAGAAAAGTTTTCAACGACAAGGCATCGAGATTCCCTATAGTTTGTCTTTTCTAAAAAAGATAGACCATGAACTAAAATCTAGGAGTCAAAGAATTATTCTTATAGCCAAAGGTAAAAATGATGATTTACATGCTGGGATTTATTTAGTTTGGGATGATGAGACGATGTATAGTTTGATGATTGGAGCCGATACTCAGTTACGTGCTAGTGGAGCGGTGCAGTTGTTGTTATGGGCAGGAATTCAATTAGCTATTGAAAAAAATCTTAACTTTGATTTTGAAGGAGGTATGATGCCGAATATTGAAAATATTTTCAGGGCGTTTGGCGGAGAGATGGTCCCTTATCATAAAATCTATAAAGGAGAAAACATACTATTTCGATTTATGAGTGCTTTAAGAAACACCTAATACCCCATTAATTTATAAATTGGGAAAGACAGGATTTTAAAAATTAGTGATGGTAAGAGTAAGAAGGTTTGCTTTTTATCTGTTTTACTAGTCCTATTTAAAACCAAATCTTCTACCCTTCGCATTGCATTTCCGGAAAGTTGATGAGTACGAGGTATCGTAGATTTTTGATTAAAACTTTTCAGTTTATTTTGACTAGTAGCATTTAAAAAGCGGTATACTTCGCTTATTTGTTTATTGGGATTTTTGATTAGATCTTCGTAAGTAATTTTATAATAAGCAGATGATTTAAAAAATTTAAATGCGTAAGCTGTTAAGTTTGCCATGGACCAATGGATCGCAACCATAGAGGATTTTATCAGACTAGACGAATTCGTGCTTCTTTTAAGTACAGAGTGTAGACAATCAACTCCATTTCTACTAAGATGAATTAGCGTTAGATCATATTTTTTTGCAAGCGAATAAGGTCGCATCATGTTTCCTAAAGTTGTTTTAGATGAATCACAAAAATATAGCACCTGTGGGTTTTCATCTTCGGCTATTACAGAAAAGACATTTAAATTATTAATGCTATTTTTATTTTTTAAATATTTTGTATAAACATTTTTCCAGTGTGGACAAGTAGTTAAAGATGCTCCACAGGAACAAGTTTCATTTATATAAAAATCATGAAGCAGGTTATGGGTTTCTCCGCAACCGACTATTTGTGGATGTGCTGCAATCATTCGTTCTAGCAAGGTAGATCCACTAAAACCATATCCAGCGATATAAATAATTTTTATTTTAGCATTCAAAACAGACAATAGTTTGATTAGAATATTTTTTCAGGACAATAATACTGTTTGCAAAGCGAGGATTAATTATGTTTTGAACTTTATAGAAGCTCATCCACTGGTTGAGCACAAATTAAAGTTTTCAAGGGATGCTACGCTTGCTTATGATATTACCTGTAATTATGGCATCCCTAATTCAGGTGGTTTTTTTATCCCTAGACAAAATTTTATTTTTTCAAATAACCATCAAAATAATTTCGGCAGTTTAACTGCAAATACCTATACCTATCAATCACTTGAACTCTATAGTGTAAGTTCCGAAAAAGAAAGCTTAAGCAATTTTGTTAAAAATAAGAAATTCCAATTTGATATTTTAGAAACTATATTTTTTCATATTTCTAGAATGGAAGAATGGTATGCTGAAGATCAACAATTAGATGATTGCGAAATGATGAAGTCAAAAGAACAATTTTTAGTAAAAAATCAACTTCATCATCTTCCAGTAATTGATCATCTTATTTTTGCTTTCGCACAAGTTATTGGTTTAGCCTTAACGCCCAAAAAAACAGTTTTTAGAATTACACATGACATAGATGAAGTTTTCCAGGATCCTTCCTTATTTAGTACGATTCGAAGAACTGGAGGCATACTTTGGAGAAGACAGAAGCTTAGTGCTATTCCAAAAGTTTGGTCTGCCTATTTTCATCAAAGAAATGAATACAATACGTTCGACTGGATGCTTACGGATCAATCTAATGTTGAAAAATGTATTTATTTCTTAGCGGGAGGAACCACTAAATATGACACGCCTTATGCGCTAGATACAAATGAGATGAAGACCATTTTTCAGCTTTGTAAAAAAAGAAACTATCGTATTGGTATTCATCCAAGCTTTGATTGTTGGAAAGACAATGAATTACTAAAAATAGAAAAAGAAAAACTAGAAGCACAGATCAACCAACCCATTGTTATTAGTAGGCAACATTATCTTCATTTTGATTTTAAAAAAACACCTGATCTTTTAATCCAGAATAATATAAAAGAAGATTCATCCATTGGTTATAGAGATTTAATTGGTTTTCGCTGTGGTACTGGGTTCGGCTATCATCTTTATAACTTCAAGGAAGAAGCACCCTTTGATTTTTTAGAAGTTCCTTTGATTTTTATGGATAGCTCTCTTTTTAGAGAAACAAACCACGACTTAGAAAAAGTAAAAGAACGATGGAATAGTTTTTTAGATAAAAATAAATTTCATACAAAAATCACCTTCAATTTTCATAATTCCAGATTCTATGATGCTCAAATTCATGAAATTCCATTAAAAAAATGGTATCAAGAATTACTTTCATCTAGTTTAGACATAGATAAATTCACAAAAAAAAGGCTATGAGGGGATTGATTTATTACCGTATTAATCAGGACGAGATTGCGAATGTTGGCGTTTATAAAAAATGTATTGCGCAGGTAGATGCGTTTAGAAATATAGGCGTTCAAGTAGATCTCATTTTGCTATCAGACAAAGGCATTTTGCTAAATAATCAATTGATTCATAGTTTTTCTAAGCCGATTCTTTCGAATGCTCGCTCCAAGTATTGGTTATTTTTTTTTAATCTACTTCCTATTATTGCTAAGCAGATTAATTTTAAAGCGTATGATTTTATTTATTTTCGATATGCTTTATCACACCCTTCTTTAATTCGTTTTCTACAAGCTGCTAAAAAACAGCACCCAGCATTGAAGGTTATTACAGAAATACCGACCTATCCTTATGAAAAGGAAAAGCGGTCATTAATAGATCGCCTAAGTCTTTTAATGGATCAATATTACCGAAAAAAATTAGCTCCTTTGATTGATCGCATTACCCATTACGGTTTGGAAAAGGAAATATTCGGAATTCCTACGATTCCCATTTCTAATGGAATTGCTGTCCAAAAAATCAACCATTCGACTAGTCAGCCAAAAACAAAAACAATAAGATTAATTGCTGTAGCCAATTGGTCTTACTGGCATGGATTGGACCGATTAATTAAAGGATTAAAAAACTATTATGAGCAGAAGAATCAAGCATACGACGTTACGCTTAAGATCATTGGGCATGGGAAAGTAATCCTTGACTATAAGGAGTTGGTCATAAAATACGGGTTAGATAAAATAGTTCTTTTTTTTCCGCCCATGACAAATAAAAAACTGGACATACACTTCGATAAAGCAGATATGGGAATTGGAACTTTAGGAATTCATAGAAAAGACATTCGTATTGACTCTTCACTTAAGCATAGAGAATATTGTGCTCGTGGGCTTCCTTTTCTATTAGCAGGAGATGATCTAGATTTTTCAGAATCACTTCCGTTTGTACTGAAATGCACACCAACGGATCAACCGATTGAGTTAAATAAACTAATTAATTTTTGGAATAAATTGCTAAAGAATGATAGCAGAAAAGAAGAGATAAGAAAATACGCAGAGGATCATCTAAGATGGGAAGAACGAATGAAAAAGGTAATTACTTTTATAGAAAAATAGGGTTAAAAAATATTGTAGTGGAGTTTATTCTCTACGAGCTTAGTAAAGATTGAGTGGATAGTAGAAAACAATTTTCACTAATTGAAAAAGATATTCATCCTAAAGGCAGGATTCAATAATCTCATAAATTTCATTAGCAATTTTATTCTCACCAAATTCCTGTTCCGCTTTCTGCCTTCCTCTATTCCCCATTGCTCTTTGTTCCTGAATATCCAGTTCCATGAATTTTTCCATTCCTTGATGAAGTCCTTGGACATCTTTAGCGGGGACTAAATAACCGGTAACATTATCCTCAACGGTTTCTCGACAACCAGGGACATTGGTGGTAATAATTGGTTTCCCCATCGCTACTCCTTCTAAAACGATACGTGGCATTCCTTCACGGTAAGAAGGTAGGATTACGCAATTTGATTTTTTAATCAGTTTTCGAATATCCTTAACAAAACCATGATAGACAATGTCTTTGTTATTTACCCATTCTACTAACAAATCACTTTCAATAGTGGACGGATTATTATCATCTAATTCTCCAATCACCCAAAGTTCAACGTTAGGATATGTTTGCTTCAGCAGTTTACCAGCTTCTACAAATTCTATGATGCCCTTATCTTTTAAAAGACGACCGACAAAAGTGAGAATTGTTTTATGTTCGTAAATACCATTTGAGGAGGGCTGAAAAAAAGAAAGATCAACACCACAACCTTTAATGGCTTTTCCTTTGTTTTTATCCACTATTTTAAGACGACGAAAAAAAGTAAGGTCATCTTGATTTTCGAAAACAATTTCTTTGGAGAAAGGTTGTGTCATCCGGTATAACCAGCGTGTAATAGAGTTGATATATCCTTTATTGATAAAGCTATATCCTAGTCCTGTAACTGCAGAAATACAAGGGATGCCATTAATTTTGGCAGCGATGGTACCATAGATATTAGGCTTGTGTGTATAATGTAGGATAAGAGAAAAATTGCCCCTTTTATACTTTCGTCGCAACTCTTCAATCAGCAATAAATCCTTAAATGGATTTTTACTATCACGTGATAGAAACCGCAATCCGATATGTCTAACCTCAGGAAATTTTTCTTTGTATTTTATATACTCATCTACTGGAGCAATCACAGACACCTCATACCCTTCCTCCAAAAGCTTACCAATAACATTCATCCTGAAATTATAGATATTCCAAGTAGTATTAGCAACAACAGCTATTTTTTTGTTAGTCTTGCTCAAGTTTGTTTGTTTGTATAGTCCGTAGGGGTTGGGCTACACAAAATTAGATAAATTATTAGTCTTATGTTCGATCATAAGAACAAATCTCCTTTTACTTCTCTAATTTGCTTAGTTAGCACCTTAATTTCCTGTTCTTTTGATTTTGGATAAATCATCAAGACGTCATCCTCATCCACGATAATATAATTGTCTAAATCACGAAGAACGACTAATTTGTCTTTAGGCATTCTTACCAAACAATTCGTTACATCATCCAAAAATACGTTATCCGCTTGTAATAGATTGCCTTGTTCGTCACGATCTCCTTCGGCGTGCAGCGAAGCCCAAGTACCTAAATCTGACCAGCCAAAATCAACCGGAATGGTGTAGATATTATCGGCGTTTTCCATAATGGCATAATCAACCGAGATACTAGGAGTAGTTGGATACATTTTATTAATAAATTCCTGTTCTGTATCGGTATTATAATCGGCGTCTCCTTGATTTAGAATTTTGAATATTTCATTAGAATGTTTTTCAAATGCCGCCAAAATACTTTTAGAACGCCAGATAAAGATTCCAGCATTCCAGAGGTAATCACCAGAATTGACAAATTCTTTAGCTTTTGCTAATTCTGGTTTTTCAGTAAATTTAATGACTTTATGGACACCACCAATATTATCATTTTGATGTGGTGTTTCCACAAATCCTTGTACATAGTTGATATAGCCATATCCAGTATCCGGTCGGGAGGGACGAATTCCAAGAGTTAATAAAGCATCTTCTTTTCCAGTAAAGTTAAGTGCCTTTTCTAAAGCATCAACAAAAATATCTTCTTTTAAAACGATATGATCAGAAGGCGCAATAATAAAATTGGCATCTGGATTTAAGTTATGTAATTTGAATGCCGTATAAGCTACGCAAGGTCCAGTATTGTTTCGGGAAGGCTCGCAGAGTACTTGATTATCTGATAATTCGGGAAGATGTTCAAGTACCAGATCTTTATACATTTCATTGGTCACAATAAAAATATTTTCGGCAGGGCAAAGATTTAGAAACCGCTCAAAGGTTAGTCGAATCAATGATTTACCAACACCTAGAATATCTAAGAATTGCTTTGGTCGTGCTGTACGGCTTGCGGGCCAAAAACGGGATCCAATGCCACCAGCCATAATAGCTACATATGTATTTTTTTTGTTCATTTTATTCGTGAATTTAAGATCGTGTGTTAGGTGTTTGTACGAGGATTTTATGGGTGGGTTTCAGAATGCGGTGTATCGTATCGCGGTGTGTCGTTTTAGGTGGGATGAAATGGTTGACCATTTCACTGCGGCTACCCTACCGCCCATTCCTCTTCTTTCACAGCTTCATAAACCATTTTTACACCTTCCGCTAAGGTAATTTTCGGTTCCCAGCCTAATCCTTTTAGTTTTTCGATGGTCATTAGTTTACGTGGAGTCCCATCGGGTTTGGTTAGGTCATGCTCGATTTTTCCTTGGTATCCAACCGTTTTTTTGATTAATTGAGCCAGTTCAAGAATAGAGACGTCTATTCCAGTTCCGATATTCACCAAGCCTTCTTCGCTATAATTTTGCATTAAAAAGTAACAAGCATCGGCTAAATCGTTTGCGTGGAGAAATTCACGTTTAGGGTTTCCAGTACCCCACATCATTACGCTAGGTTTATTTTCTCGTTTTGCTTCGATGAATTTACGCATCAAAGCGGGTAATACATGTGATTTTTCTAGATCATAATTATCATTTGGACCGTAGAGATTGGTAGGCATGACAGAGATAAAATCGCTACCATATTGTGCTCGATAAGCATCACATAATTTAATTCCAGCAATTTTTGCAATCGCATAAGGTTCGTTAGTTGGTTCTAATGGTCCGGTCAATAAATAGTCTTCACGAAGTGGTTGTGGAGCCAATTTAGGATAGATACAAGAAGAACCAAGGAACATTAGTTTTTTAACACCGTTGACATGCGCTGCATGAATCACGTTGTTTTGAATCATTAAATTATCATAAATAAATTCTCCACGATAAGTATTGTTGGCTAGGATACCTCCAACTTTTGCAGCGGCTAAAAAGACATAGTCTGGTTTTTCAGTGGCGAAGAATTCGTTAACTGCAGCTTGATTTCGCAGGTCGAGTTCACGAGAAGTACGCATAATGAAATTGGTAAACCCTTCCGCTTTTAGTTTTCTATGGAGGGCTGAACCAACCATACCTCGGTGGCCTGCGATATAGACTGTAGCATCTTTTTTCATAAGAATAAGGATAAGTTTTCTATTTGGTTTTTATATTTTCAAAATTTAATTTTAAAAATTAGGATATTCTGATTACCTGTCCATTTTTTAGATCATATTTCTGATTACTTTCGAGACAAGTAGCTTGTCCATTTTCATCAAAATTTAATGGGTGACCATATTGACTCATCCAACCAATTTGTTTTCCAGGGTTGCCTACTACCAAGGCATAAGGTTTAACCGACTTAGTTATAACGGTTCCAGCTCCGATAAAAGCATATTCCCCAATATCATTACCACAAACAATGGTAGCGTTCGCACCAATGGTAGCTCCTTTTCCAACATGAGTTTTATCATATTGTCCGCGACGATTAACAGCACTTCGTGGATTTTTTACGTTGGTGAATACCATAGATGGGCCGAGAAATACGTCATCTGCACAAGTAATACCTGCATAAAGGGAAACGTTATTTTGCACTTTGACATTGTTACCTAATACAACGCCAGAAGCGATAAAGACGTTTTGGCCGATATTAGCATTCTGGCCAATTATAGCATTAGACATGATGTGAGTATAGTGCCAGATCTTAGTGCCTGTACCGATAGTGACTGGATGATCAACAGTAGCAGTTTCGTGAATAAAGGCGGACATTATTTATTGATAGGCGTTATCTAATTTATCTTCCAAAGTCATCTTGGACACGAACGATATCATCTTCGTCCGATGGATTATTGGGATCGACGTGTTGCCAAATTTCTGCAATAATTCCAACGTTATCTAGGCCTACTAAGCGATGACGTTCGCCACATTGAAGGACAACGTTTTCGCCAACAACCATAATTTCAAGTTCTTTTTGTTCATCCGTATCACTACGAATTACGCCAGACTCTCCATCGATCAATTTCCATACTTCGGAACGTCTGTGATGGTATTGCCAAGAAAGTCGTTTACCAGGTAAGACCACGAGAATTTTCGGGCTCACCCGTCCACCTTTGGTAAGTTGGGTTACATCTTCATTGGGATAATAAGTCTCACAGAATTTTT
Organism: uncultured Saprospiraceae bacterium; assembly: GCA_937995675.1. GTDB lineage: Bacteria > Bacteroidota > Bacteroidia > Chitinophagales > Saprospiraceae > JALZUU01. The sequence goes on along the minus strand of CALKJE010000270.1, from coordinate 915 downwards.
CGGATTGTTCCTCGTCTATAACGAAAAAACCGCCCCATGGGCGGTTAAAGTCAGTTCGCTCGAAGGTAAATCCAAGACTGATAAGTTCTTTTTCAATTTGTTCGAAAACTACTGCTGTATCATTAATTTTTAAAGACATACTAAATATTTCATGTTTACTCTTTCAAATAGTAACTTAGAAAAGTTAGAAAGAGTTCACTTATCAGTAACAAAAAATAAGCCATTTTATAGGTTATTCGAACTCATTCTTTACCTGAAACCCAGCCTTTTTAAGGATTTGATCTCTTTTAAATAGTTCAATATCGGCAGCAACCATTTCACTGCAAAGTGCCTCTAGATCATACTTTGGCGTCCAGTTCAATTTTTGTTGAGCTTTGGAAGAATCGCCAATAAGGAGTTCAACTTCAGTAGGACGATAATACGCTGGGTCTACGGCTACTACTTCTTGACCTATTTTTGCTTGATATTCAGGTTTTGTGGTTGATTTGATAATAGCCACCTCTTGTTCATCTTCTCCTTTAAATTCTAATTCTACTCCAATCTCCTTAAAAGACATCCGAACAAAATCACGTACGCTTGTAGTCACTCCAGTAGCAATCACCCAATCTTCGGGTTCGTCTTGTTGGAGAATTTTCCACATACATTCGACATAATCCTTGGCGTGTCCCCAATCGCGTTTTGCGTCCATGTTACCGAGGTACAATTTATCTTGAAGTCCCAAAGCAATTTTAGCGACGGCACGGGTAATTTTTCTAGTAACAAAAGTTTCACCTCTTAATGGAGATTCGTGGTTAAATAAAATTCCGTTACAAGCAAACATATCATATGCCTCCCGGTAATTAACCGTAATCCAGTAGGCATACATCTTCGCAACTGCGTAAGGTGAGCGTGGGTAAAACGGAGTCGTTTCTTTTT
>CALKJE010000269.1 GCA_937995675.1 uncultured Saprospiraceae bacterium | reverse complement strand
CAGCAAGTCATACCCAGATTTATACGCTATCCAATGAAGGACCAGAGTTTGTTTGTCCGGTGGATATCTGTGTAATTGATTGTCCAGCAGATACAGATATGATTCAGAATACTTTTGACAATTATGCCAATTTGGCAACCGTTAATGTTTCTTGTTTTGGAACACCAACGATCACTAATAATTTCAGTCCGAACGGATTTAATTTACAAGATTGTAATAATGGTCCTGTCGCTGTTTCCAATACAGTTGCTTGGCAGATCGTCACTTTTACGGCAACCGACCAATGCGGTAGAACAGGTACTTGTACAGCTATGGTAGTAATCAAGGATACAGACGGTCCAGTGATTAGCTCTACTCCATCAGATGCTATCCGGTTGTTTGATGCCAACGCACAGGCCAATTACGAGTCGTGGGCCAATAATAATATTGCTAATTTTGTAGTAGATGATGCCTGTAATGGATTTACACCAAATCCAATTAATTGGAGCTATAGCCCAACAACACCAAACACTACATTTGTTGGGCCATTTGCTACTACCGTTGTCACCTTTACAGCAATAGATAATTGTGGTAATACAACTGCGGTTAATGCTACCTTTAGATTGAAAGAGGTCCCAACTTCAAATACTGCTACCATCTCCGGAATAATCCAAACTGAAGATGATGAGCAAGTCGAAGGTGTTACCGTAACCCTTAATTCGGGTTCCACAACTGCCGGGGAGCCTCCGGTAACTACCGAGGACGGAACGTATGAAATTGTGGCAGAATTAGGCCAAAACTATGAGGTCATTCCTAGTCGGACCGGAGATATTTTAAATGGAATTACTACCATTGATCTAATTTTAATGGGACAACATTTATTGGAAATCCAAACTTTAGATTCACCATACAAACTTATCGCTGCTGATATCAACCGATCAGGTTCGATTACATCACTTGACATGATCGAGCTGCGTAGATTGATCTTATTAATTGATGATGCTTACTCAAATAATACATCATGGCGATTTATTGATACAGATTATGTTTTCCCTAACCCGGAAAATCCGTTTGCTTTCACTTTCCCAGAAGAACGTCTTATCAACAACTTGACGGAAGCGGAGATTGCTGATTTTATTGCGATCAAGACAGGTGATTTAAATGGATCGGCTCAACCTCTTACCTTAGCGCCGTCGGGTGATACGCGTAATCGGGATCAACTAAATATCAAAGTAACAAATCAAAAATTAGTGGAAGGAAAAACCTATACCATTGATTTTAAAGCTCAGGATTTCAAACATATTCTTGGGTACCAATTCACTTTAGAATTTAATCCTAATCAATTGAATTTTGTAGAAATACAAACAGGTGAATTCTCTAACTTAACTAAGGAAAACTTTGGTGTTCAAAATACAGAAGGAAGGATCACTAGTAGTTGGAACGCGACAAGGGAACAAACCATTATGGATGATGCGGTTTTATTTAGTATTGTTTTTAAAGCGAAACAAAACATTAACCTTGACAAAGCCATTAGTATTACTTCTACCCTAACCCCTGCGGAGGCTTACAGAGGTGATTTGGAACAAATGGGTGTAGGATTATTGTTCGACAATACGATCAACGATGGGTATGAATTCAATCTATTCCAAAACCAACCTAATCCGTTTAAGTCAGAGACAACGATTGGATTTAGTTTATCTGAAGAAAGTGAATCGACCTTAACTATTTATGATATTACTGGACGAATCCTGAAACAAATTACCGATAACTATTCTCCAGGGTATCATCAAATTATTATTGATGGAGGAGCATTACCATCGGTTGGTCTCCTATATTATAAATTAGAAACGACCAAAAATACAGCGACCATGAAAATGATCAAACAATAGAGATAATCATTTTCAAATAATGAATAAGTATCTTTCCTAATGTAGGGAAGATACTTTTTTTATGCTCCAAAATGCACAGCAACTTAACTTACGGTGGACAAAAAAAGGAAGTTTTTAGGAGAAAAAGAAAACATTTTAGGTTCAAATACCGAATGATTTCAGAAATAATAATCGTGAAAATTCAGTAAAAATCTCTTCTATGCCCCACCAAGGTTTATTTTTTCTTATTTTTAAACTTGTTCATTTATTAAATTACTTACATGGAAAACTACCTTACTTCTACTTTAGTTATCAGCGCAAGTCTAATCATTCTATTTTTTCTAGCTTACACAGATGATTTAAAAGAAGATCCTATTGGTCTTTTTAAACGATTATTAGGTGTTCCCGTAGGACTTTTTCTTCTAGTAATGGATATCATTGCTGGTCGTGGAGAGGAGAAAAATACATTTGAATAATACTAAATACCAACCTTTTCAATCGCTTTCTGAAAAGCCGTCAAATCTTCATAACCAGAAAAAACATACTCCAACCCTTTTTCCTTAAAAAAGTCCAAATCTCCTCGAACTCTTATTCCTATTAAGGGCAAATCCATTTCTTGGCAAGTGGTTAAATCCCAAATGGCATCTCCGACATAAACAATCTTTGTGGGTTCGCCATAAAGTGCTTTTCCCTGATCAATAGCCGTATTAATAATATCTGGACGAGTGGGATTTCCATCTGCATAGCCTGCTGGCATTTTAGTAAAATTAATTCCGACAAAATTTAGTTTTATTTGAGCGGGAGCCTGCCATCCTCCAGTTGCGATTCCTAATCGATAGCGATCGTCTTTACTAAGGGCTTCCATCATTGCCCTAGCTCCAGGCACTTCATAAAAAGCAGATGGATCTTTCTCACG
>CALKJE010000268.1 GCA_937995675.1 uncultured Saprospiraceae bacterium | reverse complement strand
GCCTGATCTCGAACTATTATAATTCACGACTACCTTAGCGCCTTCTCTGGCTAATTTGATTGAAATGGATCGGCCAATATCTCGACCACCACCTGTTACTACGGCAACTTTTCCTTTGAATTTTTTACTCATTTTATTAATCTTATTTGTTGAAAATTGGTGAAGTTGTTTAATAATTCCAAAAGAGCAGCCGAGAGATAGAGGAAATTATTCAAATCGAGCCTTCTTTTTTGAGTGAATAGCCGCGCTATTGACGAAAAAAAAGGCGACGAGTTGGAAAATTTTATCAGCTCGTAGGCAATTTGGGAGTTTTTAAACAACTTCGGTATTTAAAATTTAGAAGTTGTTTAAAAATAAAGCCCAAAAGATGAGGACATTTTTTAACAACTTCTTCGTTAAGTTTTTATATTCCCAGTGCTTGACCGCCACCAACTTGGATGGTTTCGGCGGTTAAGAAGGCAGCATCTTTACTAGCCAAGAAAGAAACAACACCTGCAACATCATCTGGTTGACCTAATCTTCCTAGCATAATGTTTTTTGCCCAAGATTGGAAAACTTCTGGCTTGGTAGATTTGATCCCGATATGAAAGTCAGTGTCAATTGTTCCTGGAGAAACGGCGTTGACTCGAATTCCATATTCCGCTAAATCTTTTGCTAAAGCTCTTGTGATGGTATGAACGGCAGCTTTAGAAGTTCCGTACATTCCAGCACCTGGTCCACCAGCATTCCATCCTGCGTTGGAAGTATAATTGATGATGGTAGGATTGTCTCCTTTTTTTAGGAAAGGGATCGCAGCTCTTGAAGCAAAGAATACAGAATCTAAATTTAAAGCCATTACGAATCTGTAAAATTCAGTAGTCATTTCTTCAAATCTAGAACGTCCGCCTAATCCACCAGCGTTGTTTACAAGGACATCAATTCGTCCATATTTTTCTCCAATTTTGGTAATGTTTTCAGTTACGGGATCTTCTTGTGTAACATCAAATCCGTAATACTCAGCAGTGATTCCTTCTGCTGTTAGTTCAGCAACTCTTTGAGCTCCTTCATCGTGATTGATACCATTGATGACTACGGTAAAACCATCTTTTCCTAATCTTTTTGCTACAGCAAGACCAATTCCTGCAGTTGCACCTGTTACAATAGCTACTTTTCCTGTGTTCATAATTTTTTGATTTTTTTCAAAACTAGTGGCGTTTAAACGCTATTTTATTAGTTAAATAAATAATTGTATATAGTAAAAATTTGGACAAATGGATTGTTTATCATTGTCCAAATAATTGAAAAATGTTAATTGGATAATTCTGTCTTCGGTCTCAACGGTTCAACCTTACCGCAAAGTAACCATACACTTGCTAATGCCAATAAGGCTAGACCTGCACCAATAATAAAAGCTGGAGAATAATTTCCACCTGCGGTCAACCAAGGAACAAATTTTACCAATCCTGCCGCACTAAACTTGGCAGCCATTCCAGCGATTCCTGATAAGGTTCCAACGGTTTTTCCACCAAAGAAATCACTTGGAAGCGTTTGAACATTTCCAATCGCGGTTTGGAATCCAAATAAAATAAAAGCCATAATTAGTACGGCGGTTAGTGGTAGATTTACCTCTATAGCTGGAAGTGAATTTAAGAGTCCATGAACAATGGTTGGGTTAGACATGGCGGTTAAACCCGCTAGCATAATTAAGCATCCAAGGGTGATGACAAATTTTCGAGTTTTATTTACATCCCATCCTTTTTGCATTCGGTTTTGTGCTAACAATCCACCAAACCAAGCTCCAAACATCGCACCTACATATGGAATCCAACCGTACAAACCAATTTGTTCGATACTCATTCCAAACACTTCATTTAAATAAATTGGAATCCAAACAACGAATAACCACCAGATCGGATCAATTGCAGCGGAGGCAATAATAACGCCCCAACTTTCTTTGTGTCCTAATAATTTTCCAGTAGAAGGATTATACCCTTCGTCAAATTCACCGTCACTATCTAAATCTTGATTCTGCTGACCAGTTAAAATATATTCTCGTTCTTCATCACTGATCCACGGGTGATTTTTTGGTGGTGCTTTTACTAAAATCATCCAAGGAATTAACCACAATAAACCGATTAAACCTACAATGACAAAAATCATTTGCCAGCTAAAGTAAATAGTCATAAAAGCAATTAAAGGAATAGAAACAATTCCACCAATTGCAGCTCCTGAGTTAAAGATACCTTGTGCAAAGGCTCGTTCTTTGGTAGGAAACCATTCTGCGTTTCCTTTTGCGGCCCCCGGCCAGTTTCCTGCTTCTGCCACTCCTAAAAGACCCCGAAAAAAACTAAAACTTAAAAGGCCTTGTGCAAAAGCATGTAGTGCAGTCGCGATCGACCAAACACCAATCGATAAAGCAAATCCTAAACGAGTACCAATCCAGTCAAATATTTTTCCAAATATCGCTTGACCAAATGCATAAGCAAACATAAATACTACAGAAATCGTTGCATAGATTTCTTTTCTACCATCACTAGTTAAATCAGGATACAAATCCTCTGCAATTTTTGGCCATAAAACCCCCATCGCTTGGCGATCAATATAATTAATGACCGCGGCTAAGGCAATCAGTCCAACCACCCACCATCGTAATCCTTTTAAATTCATAATGTGTTTTTTATTTTAATACTGTTTCTTAAAATCATTGCTTTTCGCAAAGCAGAAGATCTTAAGAGAAATTATGGTAACTAAGTAGTATCGTAATTGAGATTTTTAAATAGAAAAAATCTCTCGTGCATCAAGGCAAATTTTAGTGTATTTAATTTTCAATTAATCCGACTATAAAAAGTCTTCTCTTGCAGGACTAAATACGTCTACCAATTGTCCTGCTTTTGTGCAAGTACAACCGTGCATCACGAAGGGTAGTACATAGAATGAATCACCTGCTTTGATGGTTCTTACTTCATCACCAATTGTCATTTCAAATTCTCCACTTTGGACATAAGTTACTTGAGAATGATGGTGATTGTGCATTTCTCCTACACCACCATCTTGAAAGTCCGCAACGACCATCATGATCTTATCATCATATCCGTGAATTTTACGGCGCAATTTTTCGTTAACTGTTTCCCATTCCATTTCTTTGTCAAAGTGAAATCCTTTTGTTGGTTTAATTTCCATTGTATAATGTTTTTTTAAATTTATTTTTAAAAGTTCTTTAATTAATTAGCCAAATATAAAAATTATTTAATCATATACCCGCCTTGCCAATTTAATAGTTTTCCTTCAATTTTTAATTGATGTTTGGCTTGGTCTGATCCATCTATATTAGAAATAGCCAAGGTCCAATTTTTTCCAGATTGGTGCGTAATTTTTACCACCGTATATTCTTTTGAATCATGGATAACTTCTATAGAGGTTATACTTGGAAAAGGACTTACGGGCGTTTCAGAAACTGGATCATAGGTCCCGTGAGATTCTACTACTGATGCAAAAACACTGGTACCAGCTTTTCTTCGTTGTATAAAAACGGGATCTGGACGTAAATTAAAACTTGGATCATTTGCGCCAGCTCTTCCTAAAATTAGCTCGTCATTTGGTAGGGCAGAAGTAGTCATGGTAAATAACTTTCCTCTTACTTGACCTCCTCCGTCACCTTGATGTCCAAACCAAGTTATTTGATTGGTGGTGCCATTAGATTTTCCACTGGCCTCATTCCAAATATGTTGATATCCATGATTAGTGCCAAGGGTAGTCATGTTATTGGTTTGAGCATTATAATCAAAATTTGTTGAAATCAAATGACCATGATACCAGATGGGTAAATCATATTGATGCTCTTTTTCTGTTTCTACTTTTAGAACATCAATCAGTAGGGGATTTGGAAGATTTTCGTCTTTTAGTAATACGAAGGTACGATGCATGGTGGCATCTTCATAGGCATGTAATTCTTTTGCACTGACTGCTTGTGCGTTTGGATTTTTTATATTGAAAAAATATTGATCCGGATGACTGGCTTCTGCTGCTTTGACCTTTGCATTATAATGTGAAGTTTCATCAATCACTAAAGTATTATGAGCGATAGTTTGCTTGGCAAAGGTCTTGTTTTCTTTTAGATAACGTCCACCGCCTTTTTGATCAATATTGACCCAACGTGACGCACCATAATCTTGGATAACTTCTCCATCTTCATCGTAAAGAGAGTAGGAGAGTTTATCAAAATGGCCATGACCCATTCCATGAGCTGCGTACTTTGCAACGACACATATTTCGTTGCCTTCTGCATTGTCAGCTCGAATAATTCCCAGACCTCCGTGCTTTCCATCAGCACCATCACGATAAGCAATTGATTTATGTTTGAATGGAACAGCAAGTCCTTTTTCGATATCGGCAGCAGTTTTGTAACCTGCTACATCTAAGGTAACTTTTCCTTGTTTTTCGGCAATAGAAAGCAACATCGGATCACTTCCAAAATCTAAATAAGCAATATCAACTGCTGCGACAACTTCTCTGGAATTCCAAGACATTCCTTTTTGAGAATCATTGATGGGAAAGAATTTCCCTTGAGCGTCTGTTTCGTATAAAAGAGAGTAAATAGATTTTTCTAAAATTTTATCTCTGTAATTATAGATGTCTAAATCAGGACGATTGTTGGCTAAGGACTTTGCGAAAAGTAAAAAAGGAGTCATCGCATACCGAAGGTAATAAGGTCCTTCTGTAAAATGTCCATCTGGTGAAAAAGAAAAATCAAGTTGGGCAAAAAAGCCAGCTTTATTTTGTCCTTCTACTTTAATAAAACCACCATCATTGTCGACCATAGAATTATCTAATCCATCATTTTTTAAACCATATAAAGCTCTTTGAATTAAGCCTTCATCATTCATAACCAACCCAATCATTCCAACGGCCGCATTTCCCCACGTACTATGATTGTGTACTCGATTATAAAATTTTGGATTGTCGGTAGAAATCCATTCTGCCAATGGACGAAACAGATCTTTTTCGACAAAGTCTCTTTCTTTCTTAGGCATAAAATCATAAATGGCATCATAAGCTTGACTTACATATACTAACCAATTGGCATCGTTTAAACATTGCCAAAAAATCTTTCCAGTGGCATAGCTTCGATCGGTTGGATGCTTAGGAAGGGTAGGAAACATTTTAGCGTAAGCCAATAAGTTTTGACGAATGTATTCCGCATATTTTTCTTCTCCAGTAATCTGATAAAGATTCCCAGCTTTTTGTAAAATAAACCAATTCTTTTTATGGCGTTCGTGGGTATAACCACCCGCCATGTCTTTTGGTATTGGCACTTTTATACCAATTTCTATTTCTGCATCCACCTCTGCTTTTGTGGTAGCTACCACTTGGTCGAACATAGGGACTTTGCCGAGGTTCGAACGAATTTCTTTTACACCTTCTTTTGTTAAAATTAAATTAGGGTGAGACATTTGAGCGAAGGAGTTTAATACTGTTCCAAGGAACAGGAATAATAGGACCGGAAGAATTATATATTTTTTTAAACTCATTTTTTTATTATAAACTTTCTGCAATTGCAACTACGCCATTATAAGAAATTATACAAGCAAAAATAAAAGACAGAACGATACCAGTATTCAATAGTAAACCTGCTTTGTGTTCTTTCATAATATCTTTTCTATTAACTAAAATAAAAATTCCTAAAATCACAAGTGGCAAAACAAAAACATTAAATACCTGTGTCATGATTTGCGCTTTAATTGGATTGGCTCCTAAAATGGGAACACTCAGTCCGATAACACAAGCAATAGCAGTAAGTATTTTAAATCGCTTAGATTTCATATCTAGTTTTCCATTTTGATAATCCGCAATCAAAAGCGGAGAAATCATCAAGATTGGAAAGATAGAAGACAGTCCAGCGGATAAGGTTCCTAAAAAGAAAATAGCAATAGCAAATTTTCCTGCAATTGGTTCTAAAGCCGTAACGATATCTAATACTTTAGTTACCACTTTACCATCTTCATAAAATGCTCCCATGGAAACGGCCATGATGGAAGCACTAATTATAAAAATTAAAATCGCTGCCCATTTGGCATCCTTTTGTTGGTCTTTCATATTTTCAATCGTCCAACCTTTTCCTTGAATAAAAAGAGGTCGAGAAAGAAAAGTTGCAGAAGCCATAGTCGTTCCTACAAAAGCAGCCACCAACATTTTTCCTCCTTCTACTTGTGGAATAGAAGGAATCATTCCTTTAGCAATTTCGCTCGGATCGGGCAAAATAATAAATAGCGAAAGGAAAAAAGAGAGTCCCATAAAAGAGACAAAAAGCAATAATATTTTTTCAAAAAAGGAGTAATTCCCATGCCAGAGTATGGTGTACATAACTCCTATAATGATTAAAGCAATAACCAGTACTGCCAAATATTGATGACCTTCCAAGGACGGAATAAAAAGTACCAAAGTTTCAAAGATGGCATTGGCCGAAATTCCTAGAATTCCAATCAATGAATTCCATTGACCGAAAGTGATACCGATAATGATGAGAATAGAAATAATATTTCCAAACATCACATGCTTCCTAAAACCGAACAATGCAGTCTCTCCAGTCACCAAGGCATATCTTCCATAGGCTTCCATTAAAACCCAAGAAAATAAACAACTTAAAAACAACACCCATAATAACTGCATTCCATACTGACTCCCTGCCACAACCATCCCGAAGAGCAGTGGGGCGTTATGTTGGAAGGCAGTGCCATCCGCTACCAGGGGGAAACTGAGTTCGAAA
>CALKJE010000267.1 GCA_937995675.1 uncultured Saprospiraceae bacterium | reverse complement strand
GTAACATTATAGATACCAGATATCAAATCAAATCTTTCCGGTCCTACAAATCCATCTTCCCAGGTATAAGTCAGTCCAAAATTTGTAAAGAAAACACTACCGTTTTGATTACAGCTTGGGTTAATGAAAAAATCATAGGGTTCTAAATCATCTAAAAAATTCACGGTATAGCTAGCAGTGGTCGTACATACTTGCTGGGTAGAATCACCAGTAGTAATCGTTACATTATAAATACCAGCTTCTAGATTAATTAAGTAGTCTGTATTAGGTTGATTGTTATCCCAATTAAAATTATAGACTTGGTTTGGATCTTCCATATATATTTGGATAGAACCAGGTTCATCACAATTCTTATCGATCACATTTACAAAATCAATAACTGGGTCCGTACAAGAGATGAATGGATCTACCGTTACAAAAACATACGTTGTATCACAGTTTCCATTGACATCACACATCACAATACATGCTTGCTCTGTCCCAGGTAAAATACCTTCAAAGTAAAGACTATTCGTACCACTGATGGTTTGAAAATCTACGTAGGCGCCACTTTGCGTAGCACATTCGTTTGCGAAATAATCAATAGGGCCTAAATTAGAAGTATCGAAAAATATACTATCGGTATCTCCCTCTAAAATATTAAAGACTAAGGTATCGGTGATTTGTTGACAAACCACATCAATTAATAAGGTATCAGCACAATCGTCTAAAAAACTATAAGCAACAAATACATGATTTCCGATTGGGAATTCAAATCCTGTTTGAGAAGGATTTGAACTAAATTCTGGAAGCGTTGATGCGCTTAGACCTGTATTTATTTCCGTCCAAGACAACCATCCTAATGAGTCAGGTGCATTGGTTGTTTGAACTTTAAAGTTCACATCATCAAATGTCCAGGATGCTCCACTAAGTAGACTTAGACTATCTGCGAGTGCGTTCGGCGAATCGGCAATAAAATTATTATATACCAATCCGTTTACTTCCCAGGAATCAATGTTTATAGGATAATTGCCTATCCCTAAGACATCATAGGCCGCAATGGTACCAAAACCACAAGGTGATAAGCTACCATTATAAGGAACACCATCGAGGGTGTATTCGTATTCTTCCGCAAAATCAAATTCGATGGGAAGACATTCAATAATGCCTGACTGGCAGTTCTCCGTGGTTCGTACAAGATTGTTTTGAGTGAAATCTGGGCAGTCTTGCGCAGATAAGGATCCTGCTAATAGCAAGAAGATTGACAAAAAGGTGATTGTGTCAAAAAATTTCATAGGATAATTTTAAGTTGAGAATATAGTAGGCTATGTATAAAAGGGTCCCAAAAATAATTTCAAAATAAGATATTATCTCAGTAACCTCTTTCATTTGGTTTTTCAATCAAGTAAAATTCAAAAACCGTACTATATTTTAAAGTTAACTAAAAAAGCTTGACCTCCCGGTACCAGAAGGTCAAACATAACTACTTTAATTACTTATACTATAGAGAGTAGTAAATTGGGGTAAACGCTGCATTTAGAAAAATAAATCTGCCCTTTATTAAGTTTTCAATCTTTCTAAACCAATAGAATAATGGAGGTTTTCTTATTAATCTAAAAAATCAATTAAAAAACATAATCCATTCATTATCAATTAATTAATGTAATATTTTAAAAACCAATTCTTTTAATAAAGCACCATTGTCTGTCGAGTAATTTTTTACACCTTTTGCACGAAGGTCATATTCACTCAGAAGGCTGATTATTTCTTTGATTTTAGGAAATGGGTATTGACGAACTGCGGCTTTGTATTCTTTAATAAAATAGGAAGAACCAATAGAACAAGTTCTTTGAATCTCTTGGTCAGAAGCGCCTCGGAGATGGTGAAGGAGATATAATTTGCTAAAATAATTATAGAGGGCTGGAATAACCATTACAAGTGGATGTTGCTTTGGATTCGCAATAAAATAGTTTACTATCCTATTGGCTTTAAGTATTTGTCGAAGACCAAGTGCTTTTTGTAATTCAAAGACATTATAATCCTTACTAATTCCAATATTATCTTGAATATGTTGAACAGAGACTTTGGTACCTTTTGGTACATTGATGGCTAATTTGTCTAATTCGTTGGCTACTTTAGATAGGTCGGTTCCTAAATACTCGGCGGTCAGCTGAGCAGCGTTGGCACTGATATCTAGTTTTTTTCTTTTTAGAAAACTCGTAATCCAATCTGGCATCTGGTTGTCATAGATGGGTTTGGTTTCGAGCATGGCGGTTTGCTTTTTGACTAGTTTACCAAACTTGGTTCGTCCATCAAACTTTTTATGCTTATAGCAAATAACCAATAAAGTGGTAGGCACTGGTTTTTCTAGGTAGTTAGCTAGCTCAGGAAGCGTTCGCATTTCTTGTGCCTCTTTGAGGATAACTACCTGTCGCTCTGCCATCATCGGATATCGAGAGATGATATCACGCAAATTTTTATATTCTGTATCTTTTCCGTAGAGAATGGTTTGGTTAAAAGAACGCTCGGCTTCGGTGAGGACATTGCGTTCGATATAATCTGAGATTTGATCAATAAAATAGGATTCTTTCCCATGTAGAAAATAGACGGGCCGGAAGTTTCGGGCTTTTAAGGTGTCCATTATTTGATCAAAAGTCATGTCGGGAGGTCGGATTTTATGGTGAACAGATTGCTCATGCGTTTAAAGACCCCAAATTTAAGGCTTTTTTAGGAAAGCATATTAGGGAATTAACTACTCATATTTGTTGAGTCATTGCCAACCCAACCGCTTTCGCGGTTCCTTCTCTTAATGCACTGTCGTGCATTACCCTTCGGGATCGTTCAGTCATTACTTCTTTCGTTTCCAATATTGGGTACGCCCTAAAAGGGCAAATCCGATATATCCTCTAACTTTGAGTTTGTCCGCTTCTTCTAATTCTAAATAGCATTTGTATACTTTTCCAGATTCTGGATCGAGGATGGTTCCACTTTCATAGCTTTCGCCGTCTTTTTTTAATCCTTCAATAATTTGAAGACCGAGAATAGGTTGATTTTTTTTATCTCCTTTGCAATTTTCACAAATAGCACCGTCATTTCCTGTAAGGATTTCCTTTACCTTGCCGTAATATTTATTATCTTTTTCAAATATCTCGATCACACTCTTTTTCTCATTTGTTTCATCATCATAGGTTTCCCACTCTCCAAGGATGGTTTGTGCGGAAAGGGTTAAGGAAGCAAAGAGAAGCGTGATGGTGAGGAAGAAGTATTTCATGAATTGTTTATTTGTTTATTTGTTTATTTGTTTAATCGTTTAATCGTTTAATCGTTTTGATAATTAAGTAAGATAGTATTTTTATATCCTAGGTATTTTTAACGATCTTTTTATCTAGTTTATTATTTTAAAAAGCATTTGGGACTTTTCCTTTTACGGAAGCTACCTGTGAAACAGAGCCGTCTTTTAGTTTTGCTCGAATCATATCTTCTACGGCTTGAAACCAGCGAGGGTGATCGTTGAGTCCTTCGACTAGTTGAAGGTGTTCTCCACCTGCTTCTTCAAATTCTTCTTGATATTCATCACTAATCTCGATGGTTGTTTCAAGACAATCACAGATAAAGGCAGGGCAAAAAACGAGTACTTTTTTCTTCCCTTCTTTCGCTAATTTTTCAATAATATCACTGGTGTAAGGCTGTACCCACGGATCTCGTCCTAATCTGGATTGATAGCATTGGGTCCACATTTCTTTTGGAATTCCCAAGCCTTTGACGATACCTCGCGTTGTTTCAGCACAACCAGCGGTATAGCAAAGTCGGTTTACATCGGTGATTGTATTACAACATTCATAATCTTTTTTCAAGCAATGTCCACAATCATCTCCTTTGGTAATTTGGCGTTCTGGTAATCCATGATAGCTAAAAAGTACATGATCATAATCTCGCCAGTTGTATAACTTTCCTCGTTGTACAAAAGCCTCAATATATCCAGGATCATCATAGAAAGCGTCAATCATTTTCACTTCAGGGATCAACCACTGTTTGGTCAACACCCGCATTACTTCTTCCTGGACCGAGCCTGTAGAAGCAGAAGCATATTGTGGAAAGAGCGGTAAAACAATAATCTGCTTTACGCGTTGCTCCTGCATTTTTTTAAGCGCAGATTCAATAGAAGGATTTTGGTAACGCATCGCAAGCTCCACCACATAATCATCACCAAATCGACGCTGCATTTCTTCGCTC
>CALKJE010000266.1 GCA_937995675.1 uncultured Saprospiraceae bacterium | reverse complement strand
TAATTCATTAGGGATGATTCCTGTTAATTGATTATCATCAAGCCAAAGTGTTGATAAGCTTGACAGATCGCCCATCGTAACAGGTATTATACCAGTGATTTCGTTTTGTGAAATTTTAAATTCCGTCATTCGGGTAAGTCCATTTTGCCCAAAAGTAGGAGGGAGAATTCCGTTGATACCTAAATTCTTTTGATCAAATTTAGTTACATATCCATCTGCGTCTATGGTGATTCCACCCCAGGTACAAACCGGATTGTTGACATTCCAGGTAGCATCAACAATTTCAATATTCGTATTATCAATTAGTTTTTTCAATTCCAAAGAATCCGCTTGAATACAAGCAACTGCACAATTACTGACAAAAGTATTAGCTTCGGGTTGTTGAACAGATGTAGTAGTAAACGCATCTGGAAAGATGGTTTGCCAAAAAGAAGTGGTGGAGGAATTTGCTGTGCTGGTTGTAATGCCTAAGCATACTAATCCAAGGAAAAGTAAGAAATGTTTCATGGGCTTGAAATCATTAATCGTTTTGGTAAAATGCTGTTTACTAAAATCATTAGCTTTTTTCTTCCCAAAATAGAGAGTCTTAAAGCTAAAAACGCTTCGTAAATATTTAAATAAATTTCGTGTAATAGTGAATTTCGACCTAAATTTCATGTTCCTTTATTATAGGACTAGCCTAGGAATGAAAAATTAATTTTTTGGTCGTGCAATCAAGGAAGGTATACCTAATAGTGATTAGGAATCATAAAAATACGGTTTTAAAAGCAAAATTGCCGTATTTCTTCCTGAAAAATCTTATTTCTACAAATATCAAGTATTTTTTTCATATTAATACCTTTTGTCACTTAATAATAAAATTGATAGGTTAAGTAGAAGTTAATACCACACAAATACTAATTAAAATAATTATTTTTATCACCGAAAAAAAACCACACCAAAGAACACGGAAGAATCGAATAAGACTCATAATAATACACCCCACAAGTATTAAAAATTGCCGTGATAATCAATCTACATACATAAGATGTTCACATTCAGTATTTTATAAATAAGATAGCCTTATTTATTAGCCCATTTGCTATTAAATAAGTTACTACACACAACCATGATTTATGAATAGAGTATTACCCTCCACTGGTAGATCTTTCTTATTAATAATAGGTTTGATCCTGTTTTTTTCTACCTTTTACGGAAATATTTCGGCTCAAACCTATTTTATTGCGACCGAAATTGAGACCATTCCAGCAAATCCGGATGATCAGACTCCTACAAGTGTTCGAATTTCTGGTTTGAAATCCAATACTTGCAGCTATCTAAATACCAGCAGCCTAAATGTCAATGCCAGCTTTACCGTCCTCAATATGGATTGGGATAACGAAGCAGATACCGATCCTGCGGCAAATTGTCCAAATTTTGCAGTTCCTTGGGATACTACTTTTCAACTCGGAATATTAAATGGCGGTCCAAATGCTTTTTATTTTTCAGGAAATAATTACGCGCTTAGTGGAGTAAACAACCCAACAGTGATTCAGGTCGCAGCGTCGGCATGTGATAATGGGAATATTGAAATCGCGGTTACCAATACCAATGATGAAGGTCCTGGCTCTCTACGAGAAGCGCTTGTTTGTGCCAATGCACAGCCTGGTTTTAATCGAATCATTTTTAACTTAACTGGCCCAGGTCCCGATACCATCAGAGTAGGAGAGACCTCAGGATTTGAATTACCTTCTATTTTTGATGATTCCACTTTTATTGATGGAACCAGTCACCCAGCTTTTGGTGATAATGGTGATTTTAGTCCGAAGGTGATCTTAGATGGACAATTCCACGAATGGGATGCAGCGATTAATGCACTTTTTATTCGAGCGGATGATTGTGCAATTTATGGTCTAGAAATTATAAATTTTCCTGACGATGCGATAGATGTTTTGGGAGGAGACGATGTAGTTATTGGAGGAATTAATCGCGGAAATGTAATTCATAATAATGGATTAGAACAAGATTTCTTTGCAGGAAACCCAGGACAAGGTCCTTGGGAAGGATGTGGAATCGTCGTTCGTGGTGGTTCTGATCGAACTATTATTCAGGGAAACTATATTGGTACCAATTATTTTGAGACAACACCGAACGGAAATGAATTTTGCGGTATCCTAATCAGAGATGGAGGAGATTTGCATCAGGTTGGAGGAAATGTTCCAGGAATGGGAAATGTTATTGTAAATAATGCTGCTGGTTTAGTAATCGGTGGTGGAACTGAAAGTTGTCGTATTCTACAAAACAGTTTCTATTGTAATGATTCCATTGCACTTCGTATCTCCGCAGCTTCTAATAACGGAATCGCGCCACCGGATATTACCATCGCCGAAAATGGTAGCATTAGCGGAACGGGTTCTCCAAACCAATCAGTCGCTCTTTATCGAAATGATAATACCACCTGTACCAACGCTCCTTGTCAAGGAGGAACCTATCTTGGAACCGCTAACGTAGTGAATGGTACTTGGACTATTTCAGA
>CALKJE010000265.1 GCA_937995675.1 uncultured Saprospiraceae bacterium | reverse complement strand
CAGATGGACTGGTTCCTGGATTAAAATCACTAGCCAATGCCACAGGAAGTTCTGCCTCAATCAGTTGTCTAGCTGGTGGATAATGATCTTGTAAAAAGAAAGGTGCGGAAGGCAGTAGGGTAGGAATAACATCAGAACTAGCCAGTGCCGAAATTTCTGCTTCGTTGACTATTTCTAGGTGATCGACCGAAAGCGCTTTGTGAGTAACGGCTGCTTCAATACCTCCCATTGAATTAAATTGATTGGTGTGAATTTTTGCCCTTAAACCATATTTATTGCCAGCTTCCATCATTCGTTCTGCCTCTGCAACCGAGAAAAAGCCTTTTTCACAAAAAATATCTACATAATCGGCCAATTGTTCTTCTGCAATGACTGGCAATAATTCATTAATCAATAGATCCATATATCCTTTTCGATCCTCTTTATACGCGGCTGGTAAGGCATGCGCTCCTAAAAAGCTAGCTTTGATTGGAATAGGACTGACGGTTTTTAATCTTTTAATGACCCGCAGCATTTTTAATTCTCCTTCTGCACTTAATCCATAACCACTTTTAATTTCAATCGCTCCTGTTCCACTTTTGATTAATTGTTCTAATCGCTGATGAGCGGCTTCAAATAATTCATCTTCAGACATCGCGCGCAATCGACGGGCAGAGTTCAAAATACCACCACCTTTAGTTGCTATTTCAGCATAACTCATTCCCGAAATTCGCTGGACAAATTCTTGCTCACGATAAGCGGCAAACACCAAATGCGTATGAGAATCACACCAAGAAGGGAAGACATACCGACCCGTTGCATCGATCACTTGACCATTGTCAGGAGGACAGCTATCCATCGTCCCAAAGTCAAGAATCCGATCGCCTTGACAGCGAATCCAAGCATTTTCCAATATTGGTAATTTTCGTAAACTTTCGCCTTTGAGAATGGATATATTTGGTTCTCGAACTTGTACGAGGGTGGTATTTTTGATTAAAATTTCATTCATAGAACAAAGGTAGTGAAAACATCAGTAGGCGCGAATTACAATTCGGCCTTACTTTGAATAATAACAAAAAAAATCCCATCCTGATCGAGTCAAGATGGGATTTTTTGCTCTGTTGAGTCGTATTGGAATACGCCTCATCAGTAAAAATATTATAAGGTAGTCAAATCTTTTACCATTCCTTCGCTACCCGTAGCAATCACTACTTCCTTAAAAGCACTTGCGGTGGTATGATCACGAAATTGTCCAACCAATACTTTATATACCGTTCTAGTTTCTAGCTTGCTAATTTGAACTAAAATATCTTTGTTAAATGCTTTTTCTAGCTTTTCAACTTCTTTTAGAACATTGCCATAATCGGCAAAAACCCCAACTTGAACAGAGAATCCATCTTTAGCCTGACGACTAACGGTAAACTTAAACAATCCCTCATCGCTCATTACCTCTGGAGCTGCTGCAGGAGCACTAGCTAGGTTGGTAGAAGTTGATGGAGCAACAATTGTTGGAGTTACTGCTGGACGCGTTACCTCTTTTTGAGGTGTTGGCTTTCGATTAGGAACCGAATAACTAGCAGGTTTTCTTGCTGGATTTAAAGCGGGACGAGTAGTCGTAGGCTGATTCGGCTTAGCAGCTGGTTTTTCCATTTCTACTTTGGGAGCCGGGGCCGGCTTATTTTCCTTTACCGTCGGTGCGCTACCAATTGCTGGACGCGTCGGACGATGATTTATAGCCGGATCTTCCGCTACTACGTTGGTAGTTGCGATATTAGTAGGACCAGGTTTAATTCTGTTATTGGGCTGATTGTGTTCTTCTAGAATCTTTAATAATCCACTAGGAGCATGAGAACCCGTATATTGTTCCAAAAGGACACCTTTTGAATTAAAAATTAGAATAGAAGGAAGTTTTTTGATTTCATATAGCTGTTTATAGGCGAAACCGTCAAAATCGTCTATATCTATCTTTACCGCTACATAATTTTCTTTCATATAATTGATCACCCGCTGATCGGAAAATGTTGTTTCCTCCATCCATTGGCAAGGCATACACCATTTAGCGGTAAAATCGACTAGATAAAGTTTACCTTCATTAGCAGCCAATTGTTTTGCAGCAGTCAAATTAGTGTGAAAACGTAATCCTTTGGATGTTAGGGTTGCTCCCATGATAATGGGAAGACAGCACAAGAGAAGGCCGTATTTTGAGATCAACCGGTTCATAGTTTTGTAATTTTATGGGTGGTAAAAAGAGAGAATAAGGCGATAAGACCCCTACTCAAACAGAATATATTAAAATTAAACAAATATGATGCCA
This sequence comes from uncultured Saprospiraceae bacterium, assembly GCA_937995675.1. Classification (GTDB taxonomy): domain Bacteria; phylum Bacteroidota; class Bacteroidia; order Chitinophagales; family Saprospiraceae; genus JALZUU01. The sequence continues at coordinate 3,313 of CALKJE010000265.1, read as the reverse complement.
TCGTATAATTGCTATATTTTTCACGTATAACTGCACTATTTTTTCTAACTTGCGATTCCTTTAAAAATCAGTGCCTAGTAAAGGTGTCCAATTATTGGAATTTTAAAGAGAAATATGAGTGCTTTAAGCGTTTATTTAAACAACTTCAATAGATTTGCTCTTTAGATCAAGTCTACTATCAAAATGAGGAAATGTCAGATATTTTAGCAGCAATTACGGGTGTTCATGGATACGTTCCAGATTATATTCTTACGAACAAAGAATTAGAATCCATGGTGGAGACTAATGACGAATGGATTAGTAGTCGTACAGGAATCAAGGAACGTCGAATTCTTAAGGGAGACGGGTTAGCAGCGTCGGATATGGGTTATGAGATGGTAAAGGGTTTGTTAGAAAAAACAAATACTAAACCCGAGGAAATAGATTTGGTGATTTGTGCTACGATTACGGGAGATATGGTTTTTCCGGATACTGCCAATACGATTTGTGATAAAGTTGGGATCAATAATGCTTTTGGTTTTGATATTAATGCAGCTTGTAGCGGATTTTTGTTTGCGTTGACTACTGGCGAGCAGTTTATTAAGTCTGGAACCTATAAAAAAGTAATTGTAATTGGAATGGATGTAATGTCTTCTATTCTGGATTATACGGATCGAACTACCTGTGTTATTTTTGGTGATGGTGGAGGAGCGGTTTTGTTAGAACCTAATCATGATGGATTTGGGATGCAGGATGCCATATTGAGAGGAGATGGCGCTGGCCGGCATCACTTACATATGAAGGCAGGTGGTTCTTTGAAGCCACCAAGCTTGGAAACTGTAAATGCTAAAGAACACTATGTATATCAAGAAGGTCGCCCCGTTTTTAAGTCAGCGGTAAGAGGAATGATTGGAACGACAGAAACGGTGATGAAAAGAAATAACCTAGAAGCAGACGATATTAGTTGGGTGATTCCACATCAAGCTAATATTCGAATTATTTCCTCTGTAGCCGAAGGGCTTAACTTCCCGATGGAAAAAGTAGTAGTTAATATTCATAAATATGGTAATACTACTTCAGGAACATTACCACTTTGCCTATGGGAATGGGAAAATAAGTTTAAGAAAGGTGATAAAATCCTTTTAACCGCTTTTGGTGGAGGATTTACGTGGGGAACTACCTATCTTACCTGGGCATATTAGATTTTATTCTAAAAACCGTAAATTTGCAATTATTTACCAAAATTAAATCTAGACAATGGCAAATACTTCTGAAATCCGCAACGGATTGTGTATCGAATATAATAATGACACCTACTCTGTAGTATCATTTCAGCACGTGAAACCGGGGAAAGGACCTGCCTTTGTTCGTACTAAACTTAAAAGTCTGACTTCAGGTAAAGTGATAGATAATACCTGGCCTTCTAGTCATAAGATTGATGTAGTTCGTGTAGAAAGAAGACACTTCCAGTTTCTCTACCATGATGAAATGGGATACCATTTTATGAATAATGAAACGTACGAGCAAACAAGAATTGCAGAGAAATTGCTCGAAAATCCACTTTTAATCAAGGAAGGCGCGAACGTTGAAATACTTTTTCACGCTGATAAAGAAATTCCGCTTACCGTCGATATGCCTCAGTATATAACCTTAAAGGTAACTTATACCGAACCTGGTGTAAAAGGAGATACCGCAACCAATACGCTCAAGCCTGCAAAGATGGAAACTGGAGCAGAAATCCGGGTACCGCTTTTCGTTAACGAAGGTGATATCATTAAAATTGATACACGTAATGCTAGTTACGTAGAACGTGTTAAACAATAATCTGAACCCTGAAAGCAAATCTAACTATGACTTTTAAAGAAATCCAAGAATTAATTAAGTTGATTAACAAATCCAACTTAACTGAATTTAAAATGAAAGACGGCGAATTCTCTCTGTCTATCCGAACAAAAAAATACGGAAAAAATCGAGCACCACAGATCGTACAATCACCACAACAGATTGTTCCTGTTTCTGCTCCGATGGCTCAAATGCAAGTGCCAATGGCACCACCACCAGCGGCGGTTTCTCCTGCGGCTAGTGCAGACAAAACTGCAGATGCAGGTGCTGCTTCCGAAAGTGAAAATTTAGAAGGTAGCTACGTAGAAGTACGATCTCCGATCGTAGGAACTTTCTACCGTTCTTCTTCTCCTGATAAACCACAATACGTAAAACCTGGTGATACCATCGAGGTAGGTAGCGTGGTTTGTATTGTGGAAGCGATGAAGTTATTTAATGAGATTGAATCAGAAGTAAGCGGAAAGATTGTCAAAGTGATGGTCGAAGATGCTTCTCCAGTTCAGTACGATCAAGTACTGTTCTTAGTTGATCCGAAAGGATAAGCAAAAAATATACTTGCTTAATCCAAAAGAGTAGTAACTGTGTTTAAAATACAGTTTTATTGTTCACCAACTCATTAAAAAACCATGTTTAAAAAAATATTGATTGCCAACCGAGGAGAAATTGCGTTGCGAATTATTCGCACCTGTCGTGAAATGGGGATAAAAACAGTCGCTATTTATTCTACCGCTGACCGTGAAAGTTTACATGTTCGATTTGCGGATGAAGCGGTTTGTATTGGACCTCCTTCTTCTACACTTTCTTATCTTAATATTCCACAAATTATGGCTACGGCCGAAATCACCAATGCAGATGCTATTCATCCTGGTTACGGATTTTTAGCGGAAAATGCTGATTTTGCCGAGGTTTGTACAGAGTACGGAATCAAATTTATTGGACCTAGCCCTGAGCAAATTCGGAAAATGGGAGATAAGATTACGGCAAAGGATACCATGATCAAAGCAGGAGTTCCTGTTGTACCTGGTTCTGATGGTTTGATCACAGATCTAAAACAAGGAATCGAAACAGCAAAAGAAACTGGATTTCCAGTCATCTTAAAAGCGACAGCAGGTGGTGGTGGAAAAGGAATGCGGATTGTATGGAAGGAAGAAGAGTTTGAGGAAGCTTGGGAAAAGGCCCGACAGGAAGCAAAAGCTTCTTTTGCGAACGATGGAATTTATGTAGAAAAATTTATCGAAGAGCCACGTCATATTGAAATCCAAATCGCAGGTGATCAACAAGGAAACGTCTGCCATTTATCTGAAAGGGATTGTTCCATTCAGCGACGTCACCAAAAATTAGTAGAAGAATCTCCTTCTCCTTTTATGACGACTGCTCTGCGTAAAAAAATGGGTGCTGCTGCGATTAAAGCAGGAGAAGCCATTAAATACGAAGGAGTAGGAACGGTAGAGTTTTTGGTGGACAAACATCGAAATTTTTATTTCATGGAAAT
>CALKJE010000264.1 GCA_937995675.1 uncultured Saprospiraceae bacterium | reverse complement strand
TTATAGTTTGCAATATTATTTAATCCTTCGCTTTTTCGCAATTGAAGTTCCGTTATTGATGGGCTTTGCCAGCATAGCTACTATCTTTTTATTGCAAACGAGTATTCCGCTTCCGCCAATTATTGGCTTATTGACAAGAGGACAAATTGCGCTTTTTGTTTGGGAACATTATACGACTCAACAATCAGATATTTTAGCGGCGACTTTTGGATTGTTTTTATTAAATCTAATAATTCCAGCGATTTTAGGTTTGTTTATTATCGTTTCTACGAATGTCTTGCAGTCTTTGGGATTAAGTAATGATAATGATAATGAATAGTTTTTTAATGAATAATTAATAATGCCTGCTTACCGAATAAGGTATGGCCTGCTTTTGTGTATATCTTTTATCTTAGAGCGAATACGTATAATATCTTTAATGAATAATGGCTCTTCTGACGTGTTTTGTTCTTGGCAGGTTTAGTTAGAAACTTGCATTTGCGCTTGACTTTGATTTTTGTATTTGAAGGTTTGCATCTTTTTAATCGCCATTCTTAGATAAGAAATTATACTTATCTTTCGTTGTAGAACTAAAGTGATTTAAAATTAACTTTAGGAAAAAAATAGCGTAGCCAAACCACTATAATTTTAGTATCAACCATATTTTAAAAAATAAGTGTCCTCTCCGCATCTCGATAACTGGTGATTTAAATTCTAATTAAACTTCTAGTTGTCAAAATATATTTCCCCAATCTAATCTTTCTAACATGAAAAAAATATTTTTTATATTCGGTTTTGTTGCAATCCTCCTACTGGTATTTTTAGGAACGCGATATTGGTATACCCAAAATAGTTTGACGGTTCAAGAAGAGTCGGAGATTTTGTTGGAGCGAATCAATACGGTGACCAAACTGATCACGGTCGAAGGAGAGTTTTCTGAGATTTATGATTATAAAGATTTTTGGAAATACGATCTGAGTCCATTTCGCAAAAAAGCATTATTGCGAATCAATGGAAAAGTATCGGTGGGTCATAATTTGAATAATATAAAAATTGAGTCCTTTCCAGATGAAAAGCGATTAGTGATCAGCAATTTGCCTTCGCCGACCATTCTTTCTATCGATCATAAAATTTCTTACTACGATATTACGCAAGGCAGTTTTAATAGCTTTACGCCAAAAGACTATAATAAGATGAATGAAAACGCAAAAGCGATGATTCGCAAGAAAGCCGAAGAGAGTATTTTGATGAAAACGGCAGAAGATCAAGGTGTACAATTATTAGAAATGATTGGTTTTATGGCCGAGCAGATGGGTTGGACCCTAGAAATAGAGCCAATAAATACGAATCCACCTACCATGATTCCTAGTTCTAAACTGCCGTCGGATACACTTACTCCAAATTAAGGGGCGGAATATTCTAGTATTTGGGGATAAAATTTTACTTTTATCAAGAAATTGTTTAACAACCCCCAAATTGCCTGCGAACTAATAAAATTATCCAACTCATCACCTTTTTCTCATTCAATAGCGCGGCTATTAAATGAGAAAAGAGGTTCGATTTGTTTAATTTTCTTTACTTCTCGGCTGCTTTTGGAATTATCAAACAACTCCTAGCGAAAATTTAAGTTCGCTCTAAAATCAAGCAGATATGAGTATGACAAAGGCGCATGAGCGCGAAATTGGAGGACATCCGGCCGGACTTTACGTATTATTTTTCGTAGAACTCTGGGAGCGTTTCAGTTATTATGGTATGCGCGCCATTCTAACTTTATTTTTGGCAACTGCGGCGGTAGGAGAGAATCCTGGAATGGGATGGTCTAATGCGGAAACATTGGCATTTTATGGTTGGTATACCATGTTGGTATATGTTGCTTCCATTCCTGGAGGATTATTAGCAGATAAATTTTTGGGTGCTAAAAAAGCTGTGATGGTTGGTGGATTGTTGCTTTGTGCAGGTCATATCACGTTGGCTTTTCCGAGTTTGACCGCTTTTTATGCAGGATTGGGGTTGATTATCGCAGGAGTAGGATGTCTAAAACCCAATATATCTACGATGGTTGGAGGCTTGTATAAACAAGGAGACGACCGAAGAGATAAAGGATTTTATATTTTCTATATAGGAATCAATCTAGGCGCCTTTTTCGGAGCTATTGCGGTAGGAGCTGTTGCTAAATATTACGGATGGCACTGGGGATTTGGATTAGCGGGAATCGGGATGTTTATCGGACAAATCGTCTATATGTTTGGTCTAAAATATCTAGAAGGAACTGGAGAGTTTATAGGAACGGGGAGTGAGAAAGATCAAGAGGCGATGCGTCGTCCGCTTACTAAAGTAGAGAAAGATCGAATGTTGGTCATGTTTTTATCCTTTCTATTAATCATCGTTTTCTGGGGTGCCTTTGAGCAAGCAGGAGGCTTGATGAGTTTATATACTGATCAAAAGACAGATTTAAATTTAATGGGATTTGAAGTTCCCGCTGCTTGGTTTCAATCGGTAAATGCTTTCTTTATTATCACCTTAGGAACCTCAGTAGGAGGATTTTGGTATTGGTGGAAAAAAAGTGGAAAAGAAGGATCTTCGCTATTTAAGATGGCGGTTGGATTAATTATTATGGGTTGGGGCTTTTTCTTTATGACGATGGCGACTATGGAAGTAGAAGAAGTGAATGGAGAAGTATTACAAAAAGCTTCCATGATCTGGCTGGTGTTAGCTTATTTATTCCATACCATTGGTGAGCTTTGTGCCTCTCCGGTAGCGCTATCATTTATCACTAAATTAGCTCCCGTAAAATATGCTTCTCTGATGATGGGAACCTATTTTGCAGCGACAGGATTTGGAAATAAATTGGCTGGCTCTCTTGGTGTGTTGGCGCAATCAGCGGGAGAGTTTGAAATATTTACGGGTATTGCTGTTTTCTGCACCTTGTTTGGAGTGATTGTAATAGCAATGTTGAAGCCATTGAAACGATTGACGCATGGGGCGGAGGATAGTACGGAAGAGGAGTTGGTGGCGCATTAGAATTTAAGACAAGTTCTAAATTAAATTAAGTAATACAGATAAATTTTTTTATTAAAGAAGTTAACAACTTCAAAACCAAAATACAATATGAGTAAGGCAAACGATGACATTTTTAAGTCAACGGTACTAGGACATCCATCGGGATTGTTTGTACTGTTTTTTACGGAGATGTGGGAGCGATTTTCCTATTATGGAATGCGTGGAATTTTAGTATTATTTCTAATCAGTTCTGTCGGAATTGGCGGATGGGATTGGACGAGTAAAGAAGCATTGGCTTTGTATGGAACCTATACGGCGATGGTATATCTAACGCCAATTTTGGGAGGATACTTAGCAGATAATTTTATAGGATATCGAAAAGCGGTGATTTGGGGGGCATTGATTATGACGTTGGGTCACGCTTCGATGGCGTTAGAATTTGCGAATATTTTCCTTTATATCGGGATTGGATTATTGATTATTGGAAATGGATTTTTTAAGCCAAATATGACCTCCATTATCTCTCATATGTATAAAGATACGCCGGAGAAAAAAGATGGAGCCTATACGATTTTCTATATGGGTGTGAATGCTGGAGCCTTTTTGGGTATTCTACTTTGTGGATATATTGGTGAAAAAGTATCGTGGAGTTATGGCTTTGGATTAGCGGGAATATTCATGTTGATGGGAGCGATTCAGTTCTATTTAGCACAAGGAATTTTTGGAGATATTGGAATGGAGCCAGAGAAAAAAGAAGACGATGCACCTGTGTTAGAGTTTGAAGGAGATCGATTAAATCCATTTACATCATTAGATAAAATACTGATGTACATCTGTGTTTTCATTGGGGTGACTTGGATTATCAATGATCCTTTATCGAAGATTGGAGGAATGAATATGCTGGAATTTGGAGGGACGGATATATCCAATTATTATATAGTTACGGGTGTCCTTTTGTTTCTAACATTGTTGACTATTCGAATTATTCGGTATCCTGCTCAGACGCGAGATAGAATGATTGCGATCATTATTTTTGCCGTGATGACGGTTTGTTTCTGGGCTTGTTTTGAGCAAGCAGGTGGTTCGATGACGATCTTTGCGAGCAGCTTTACGGGACGAGTAATGTCCGGAGGTTGGGCCACGCTTTTTAATGTTGTCAATATTATTATTACGGTAGTCCCGGTAGGAATTATTACGTGGGTATTAATAAAATTATTCGGTCAGACTTTTGAAAAGTATAAGATGTCGAATATTGTCCTAGGGCTTAGTTTCCTATTTATCTGGGCGTTGATTTTTTGGATGATTAACCGAAATTTATCTTCAAATGCATTAGTAGTTGAGTATCCAACGATCGAAACTTCTGCAACCAATGCGGAAGGAGAAAATGAAATAACCTTTACCAATGTATTAGAATCTACGCAGGTGAAACCATCCGATAAGATAGTCTCTAAGTCTACTACCGTAATTGAACCTGGAGATATCAAGATAGGAGACAAGATCAATCTAATTGAAGTAAGAGGTAAACTGATTTACCTAAATCCTGAGAAAGCCACGCATGCACGAAGCGTTGTAGAAAAAACAGGAAAACCTTCACCGATCATTCAGGCAGAAGTAAAGTCGATCAAAGAAAATGAAGTAGAGATTCCGGCGACGTGGTTTGGAATTTTAAACTCCTTGTTTATCATCATGTTTGCGCCATTATTTTCTAAATGGTGGGAAAGTAAATACAATCCAAGTGCCGCGACTAAATACGGTTTAGGACTCATCCTTTTAGGAATTGGATTTGGTGCTTTAGCCTTTGGATCTATGTCGATTCCATCAGGAGCTGAAGTAGCGACGGTCAGTATTATTTGGTTAATTCTAGCTTACTTATTCCATACCTTAGGAGAGCTTTGCTTGTCGCCTGTTGCACTATCTTATATCAGTAAGTTAGTACCAGGTCGAATGATTGCCCTGATGTTTGGTATCTGGTATGTAGCCGTTGCGATCGGTAATAAAACTGCCGGAGAAATGGGAGGAAGAATTGAAGAAATTACCAGTGAATACTCACTAACTACCTTCTTTTTAATCTTTACCATCGTACCGATTGGATTAGGGTTATTAGGAATTTTACTAAATCCAGTAATTAAGAAATTAATGCACGGAGTGAAGTAATTCGCTGAAAAATTATAATGATAAGAAAAGAGCCATCGTAAATTTTACGGTGGCTCTTTTTGTTTAGACTAAAATGGAACTAAGAGGGCGAACTATTCGTTAATGAAAGGAGCGTCAGGTTGGCCGATTCTAAATATTTGTGTAATTTTGGCGCGTAAACAACTTTGGTTGTTTTGGTCCTATAGCTCAGTTGGTTAGAGCAACTGACTCATAATCAGTAGGTCCAAGGTTCAAGTCCTTGTGGGACCACTTAATTCGGTCGTAATTAATTGTAAATCAATTGATTACGACCGTTTTTTTATTTTTGGGGTAAACATAGGGTAAATATTTAAAAAATGTTACATGCATCTGGTTTACACTATAATTTTTTTTGAGAATTTTTTAAATTGAGACGATATTTTATACGCTCTTTTCTTTCAAAAAAAATCGCAAAACCTCCATTCCTTTTTTCTACAAGATCAGAGAAAACCCCTTCAATTTCTCCATGAGTTTTCGTACCTTTTGAGCTCTCACCTAAAATCTATTTAGCATCATGCTGTAGTTTAAGAATGCTGCTAATAGTATAATAAAAACCAATTGGTGTATTATGGTTGTGGTATTTTTAGACATTTTATATAGTGAAGTACTGATGATGTAGTGATTTTCTATAAAAATTACTTGTTTTTACACAACTTTGGTTAACTAACAGGCAATCCTTCGAAATTATATTCTGAAAACGAAATCTCATTCTAAAATTCAATTCACTGATTATAAAGTGCTTGATATTTTGAATAGGTTCTTATTTGGCCATTTCTACGCTAAAAAAGACCTTTTTATATCAAGGATATTTATCATTCTATCTATTGAAGCAATTTTCTACCAATGCTATTAAAAAATACTTTGACCTTTGTTTTGCTGGTCATTTTACTCCTAAAACCTGAATTTGGTCACAGTCAAGAAACCATCACAAACTGTCAAACAGTAACGGATGCTCTAATTGGGCCTGATAGAAATGATTTTGTCCATAACCCAGCTAACAATAGCCCTATCAATGAAGGGTATTTACATAATTTTGCTCCTCCTGAATTACCCTGTTGGCTTGACGGTGCACCATTAACTTCTTTGGTCGTAAATATTGATCTTATGACTATAATGGGTTCGCCAGGCCTTTGTATGAATTTCCAAACTTTTGGTAATGTATTGATGAATAATTGCCCATTGACAACAACTGCAGTTTGTCCAATCGAGCAAGAGGTCTTAACCCCTGGATGTAATCAATTTGGTGGAGGAGCATCGGCTCCAGGACTTCAATCCTTAGATTTAATTGCTTGTGGTGAAACCTATAATCCAACCTTTGACATTGGTGTAGATATTGTTCCATCCGTGGCAATTGGTTGCTCTCCAACTAATACAGCTATTACGGATGGCCTTATATCTTTGACTTATGAGATTTGTATTGACTATGTATACAATGGAAATGAACCAGTAGAACCAACACCTGTCAATTGTTGGGATGACTACGCTTTTGATGATATCGCTTGTGCATGGGTCAATAATGGAAGTCAACCAATGGAACCTACGCCTGTAAATTGTTGGGATAATTACTCTTTTGATAGTGGAACTTGTGCATGGGTTAATAATGGGACGCAACCAATGGAGCCTGCTCCTGTAGAATGTTGGGATAATTTTACTTTTGATAGTGGAACTTGTAATTGGATCAACAATGGAACTCAGCCAGTAGAACCGACACCGGTCAATTGTTGGGATGATTACGTTTTTAGTAATGCGGCATGTGCATGGATTAATAATGGAACTCAACCAACCCAACCTACTCCTGTCAATTGTTGGGATAACTACTTGTTCGATAACACGGCCTGTGCGTGGGTGAATAACGGAACCCAACCAACAGAACCTACTCCTGTCAATTGTTGGGATAATTACTCTTTTGATAATACAGCTTGTCAATGGGTCAACAATGGATCTCAACCGATGGAACCGTCTACCGGAAATTGCTGGGATAATTACTTTTTTGACAATACGACTTGTCAATGGATAAACAATGGTACACAGCCAATGGAACCCACGCCTGTAAATTGTTGGGATAACTTCATCTTTGATAATTTCGGCTGCGAATGGATTAATGATGGATCACGACCAATGGAACCTACGCCCACCAACTGTTGGGATAATTACATTTTTGATGATTTTAATTGTGACTGGATTAATGATGGATTTCAACCAACAGAACCAACACCAATCAATTGTTGGGATAATTATGTTTTTGATAATTTTAGTTGTGACTGGATTAATGATGGTAGCCAACCATTAGAGCCAACGCCAGTAGATTGTTGGGATGATTACACGTTTGATAATTTCGCATGTACATGGGTTAATAACGGCAGCCAGCCAGTGGAACCAACACCGATCAATTGTTGGGATAATTATGTTTTTGATAATTTTAGTTGTGATTGGATTAACGATGGTAGCCAGCCATTGGAACCAACGCCAGTAAATTGTTGGGACGATTATGTGTTTGACAATGGTACGTGTTCATGGGAGAATAATGGCAGCCAACCAACGGAGCCAAGTGCGGTAAATTGTTGGGACGATTATGTTTTTGATAATACGGCATGTGCATGGGTTAACAACGGTAGCCAGCCTTTGGAACCAACGCCAGTAAATTGTTGGGACGATTATGTTTTTGATAATGGAATATGTTCGTGGGAGAATAACGGCAGTCAACCGACGGAGCCGAGTGCGGTAAATTGTTGGGATGATTATGTGTTTGACAATGGTACGTGTTCGTGGGAGAATAACGGCAGTCAACCAACGGAGCCAAGTGCGGTAAATTGTTGGGATGATTATGTTTTTGACAATGGCACGTGTGCATGGGAGAATAACGGTAGCCAACCGATGGAGCCGAGTGCAGTAAATTGTTGGGACGATTATGTTTTTGACAATGGCACGTGTTCATGGGAAAATAATGGCAGCCAACCGATGGAGCCGAGTGCGGTAAATTGTTGGGATGATTATGT
>CALKJE010000263.1 GCA_937995675.1 uncultured Saprospiraceae bacterium | reverse complement strand
CTTTTTTTACCAGTAGAAAAAGATGGTTGGAGTTGGGATTTAATGATGGATTGGAAGTGTTCTACTTTAGTGGCAATCGGTATTGGTTATTTTATTTGTTGTTATATTTTATATAAAAGGAATTCAAAAACAGATCAGATAAAATCAGAATGGATAAGAATTTTAGAAAAACACAATATCCGAATAAATGAAGGTTGAATAGCGAGGCTCGGCGTTATTTCATCACAAGCCCAACCACTTTTAAAAACCAACAAAAATCATAGCGTTCGTTTACAGCAACGGCGTATCTAAAGCTGGAGCTTTAAACTAACAGTTTGACTTTTGGAGCTGTAAACGAACAGTTTGGCTGTTGGATGGTCGTTGTAAAGTTTGGTGTTTGTTAAAATTCAATATTTCAACAAGCGTAGCGACCTGCCTGCCGGCAGGTTCAACGTTTCAACAACCTTTCAAATCCGGCACCGCCTCCAAAAACTTAAACGTCTCTCCCTCATAATCCATTTCACAACAATAAGTATCGATGCCAATGGTTACTAACAACAGCTTTAAGAACTCTTCTTAGTTAAATAAAATTTTATATTTCTTTTTAAATGCAAAAATATATTCTGTCCTTTTCCACCTCCATAAATTTCACTTAAGGTCATAGAATTTTTTTAAAATCCGATTGAACATTGATATTCATCAGGCGTTCAATCGATAAAAACAGGCAATATTTATTTTTTAACCTATTTTTAATTAAAAGAAATTTTATCATGAAATTTTTAAAATTCCCATTTACAACTTTATTTTTTGCGCTTATTGTTAGTATGAGTTTTATAGCCTGCGAAAGTGATGACGATGATGACATGATCATTGCTGACAAAGATAAAACCATCACGGAATATTTGCAAACAGCAGAAGAGTTCAGTACTCTAAGAACAGCACTTGACAGAACCAATCTTTCTGCTATTTTGAATGATGATGACACTGATTTTACATTATTTGCGCCCAATAATGATGCTTTTGCAGCCGCAGGAATCAACGTCAATGAAATTGATACCGATGCACTGACGGATGTGCTTTTATACCACGTAGTTGCTGGTAATAAAATAAAAGAAGTAGACTTGTTATTTGATGATCGTTATTATACGACGGAGTCTACTGCTGGTATCGGTGGAAACAAGCTTTCTATCATGATCGACAAAGAAAGCGGAACGCTATTCATCAATGGAATGGCTGCAATTTCTGATAGTGAAAATGATTTTGATAACGGAGTCATCTACGAATTAGGTAGCGTACTTGCTTTACCAACTGTAACAAGTGTTATCGCCAACGACGCTGACCTTCAAAATCTCGAAGGTGCCTTGTCTTCAGTAGATGGATTAGCGGATACTTTTGACGACGGTGAAGAATATACGTTATTCGCTCCTGTCAATGATGGATTCGATGATATCGAGGATGTAGTGGAAGGATTAAACAGTGATCAGCTTGGATCTATTTTAACCTATCACTTATTAGAAGGAATCTTCAATGGGGATAATTTAAATGATGATGATGTGATAACTACTGTCAATGGTGAAACCATCAAAATTGATGTGGACTTTGGGAATACTGAAATTGAGGATGCCAATGGAGATAAAACCAGAATTAAAATTGGGAATATCTATACGACCAATGGTCTGATCCATATAATCGATGATGTACTTTTGCCATCTGAATATTAATCAGTTGGACTTTAAAGTACATTGTTGGAAAGCCTGCTTCGGAAAAATTCGAAGTGGGCTTTTTATATTATCAAATTTTCAACAAGCGTAGTGACCTTTTTGCTTGCCTGCAGGTTCAATATTTCAACCTTCCACCAAATCCGGCACCGCCTCCAAAAACTTAAACGTCTCTCCCTCATAATCCATTTCACAACAATAGGTATCGATGCCATTGGTCACCAACAAATAAGGAACACGAAGCGTCAGGTTGTAAGCGGAGATTTGCTCAAAAACAGATTGGGTAATTTTTACTTCGGGAGCTTTGCATTCTACCAAAAGCCAAGGAGTCATGTCTTGTCTGTAGATCATCAGATCCCAGCGGCGCGTCATGGTATTTACTTTGAGTGCTCTTTCGAGAGCCAAGCGATTTTTGCTGATATTACGTTCAGCCAAAAGATATTGGATGAGTAGTTGACGAACCATTTCTTCGGGCGTCAACACCAGATAGGTTTTTCTAATCGGATCGAAGAGGTAGCGTTTGCCATCCTCTTTTTTTATCTTTAGTTCCGATTGGTAGTCTAGTAAATTAAGTTGGATATTCATTTAGAAAAAAATCCTTAACGTCCTTAACGTCGGTTGTTACCGCCACCGCCACCACGATTATTCCCGCCGCCACTGCCGCGGTTATTTCCACTACCACGGTTGTTGCGATTACCGCCACGATTATTACGATTGCCACCGCGACCTTTTTGACGACCTCCACGGCCACCACCTCCAGAAGAGCGTCGTTTGTGTGGTTCGTAGAGTGGTGCTTCTCCGAGGAAATCAGGCAATGGAATCTTTTTTACTTCCATTTCGATTAAGTCCTCAATATCTTTAAATCGTCGTTGATCTTTTTGGGAGATCAATGTCAGTGCGACACCCGTCGTGTCCGCACGAGCGGTACGACCGATTCGGTGGACATAATCTTCGGCGTCATTCGGGACGTCGTAATTGATGACCAGATTTATATTTTTAATATCAATACCACGTGCTAAAATATCGGTAGCGACTAGAATCTGTGTTTTGTGTGTACGGAAATCTAGTAAAGCTTGTTCTCGATCTTTTTGATCAAGGTCAGAAGATATTTCTCTTACGCGGAATTTTTTTCTTCTTAGACTACCTGCAATTTCTCGAACCATTCGTTTGGTTGAAGAGAAGATCAGAATACTTTTATAATTTTCTTTTCCGCTGATTAGGTGTTCTAGTAAAGGCACCTTTTGATTATCATAAGTAAGGTAAGCACCTTGCAGAACTCCTGCTGCTGGTTTAGAAATAGCGAGGCTAATTTTATCTGGATCGACGAGTAATTTTTTAGAAAGATCTCGAATCCGAGGAGGCATCGTAGCAGAGAATAATAAGGTCTGTCGTTTTTTAGGCAGTTTATTAACGATGGTCATGATGTCATCAAAGAATCCCATATCCAACATTCGATCTGCTTCATCAAGAATGAGGTGTTGTACCTTATCTAGTTTTACATAGCCAAGATTGAGGTGCGAAATAAATCTACCTGGTGTGGCGATGATGATATCTGCTCCTTTGGTCAATGCCTTCTTTTGTTGGTCCCAACTATTGCTGGTTCCACCACCATAAACCGGTAAAGAACTAACACCCGTAAAGTAAGCGAAGCCTTCCACCTGTTGGTCGATTTGCAAAGCGAGTTCACGCGTAGGAGCGATCACGAGGGTATTGATTTCGAAAGGACGGTCTGGGTTGGCAGCTAGTTTATTTAAAACGGGTAATAAAAAAGCAGCTGTTTTTCCAGTACCCGTTTGCGCACAAGCGATCAGATCTTTACCTGCTAAGATTTTAGGAATGGCTTGTTTTTGAATAGGAGTAGGAGATTCGAATCCCATTGCATCTAGTGCTTCTTCGATAGAGGATTCGAAATTAAGGTCGGAAAAAGTAATTTCTTTTTCACTATTTTCAGGTGTATCTGGTGTAACTTCCAAGGATTTATAATTTTTTGAAGTTACCATAATATTACCCGGTAATTTCAATGATTGATTTTGTAAGTAATTAATAATCAAACTATTAATTATTTACAACTAGTAAAAATGCTCCCTTTTACATGATTAACAATTATTATGGGATGCGGTGCAAAAGTACGCAATTTAAGCTGAATTGATCGTGCAAAGGCTGCTTGCTACTATTCTTACTCTTTTTTCGTAATTTAGTTTTGATAAAAGTTAAAATTGTTTCCCTAAAAAATCTTATCTTGTAGTACCACGTTCTTTGTATTAATAGACTCATTCATATTAATACAAATGACTACCTACCCCCTTAAATAGAACTTTTTACAATTTTATTGACCAATAGATTTTATACTAAACTTATTTAGGATAAGATCTAACAACTTACTGATTATGAAAAAGACGATACTATTGGCCATTTTGGCCTTGGTCATTGGACCATTTTTTAGCCATCTTTCTGCCCAATCTGCTTTGGGTATAAATTTCAATGTGGCCAATCCGCAAGGAGCTTATGCAGAAAATGTTACTCGCCCGATGGGAGTAACGATTAACTTTCTAAAAGGTAATCAAAAGCTAAAAGGACTTTATTATGGTTTAGAATTTGGCGTATCTATGTATGCTGGTGATGAATATGATTATGATTTTGAAGGAAAGACCATCGAATTAAGTGAAGAGGATTGCTACTTAGCTTATGCGGCAGTGGTGCGATATCATTTCCGAGACAAAAAAATAATTAACCCATATGTGGAAGGAAGAATAGGAGGTATTTCCTACTTCAGTACTTTGATGAGTAATGAAAAAGACTTTGAAACCCAAAATAAATTCTATGGCAGTACGCTTAGCTATGGTTTTGGTGGTGGGGTAGCTATCAGTCTTTGCGAACAGGTGTCTTTGGATCTTGGTTTGACCAAAGCTTATGGACTCGATACAAATTATCGAAGTGTAACGAGTACAGATCCAACAGAATTAAAAGGAAATTTAGATGCTGGCGTTAAATCTTCGCGAACGGATTATCTGAATTTTAAAATCGGTGTTCTATTCGGATTTTAGAATAGAAGTTGTTTAATAATTCGAAAAGAAGCTGAAAACTAGAGAAAATTTTTCAAGTCGAGCCTCTTTTTTGAGTGCACAGCCGCGCTATGGGCGAGAAAAAAGGCGAAGAGTTGGATAATTTTATCAGTTTGTAAGCAATTTTGGAGTTTTTAAACAACATTCATAATGTTGGATTGTTGATTAAGTTCATTCTTGAAATGTTTTAGTGTTTAATTTTCAACGATTCAACGATTCAACGATTCAACAAAAAAGAAGGATCTCACCGAGATC